>NZ_JBJLRI010000055.1:0-28936 GCF_050871405.1 Kineococcus esterisolvens | reverse complement strand
GCGCGGCGCCCGCCGGGGACGCCCCCCCCCGCCCCCGCCCCCCCCCCCCCCCCCCCCCCCCCCCCCCCCCCCCCCCCCCCCCCCCCGTCGTCGTCCCCGGCCCCGGGTGGGGCTTCAGGCCTGCAGGCGTGCCCGCACGGCGCTGGACACGCGCTTGCCGTCGGCGCGGCCGGCGATCTGCGGCTTGAGGCGGGACATGACGGCGCCCATGGCGCCCATCCCGGTCAGGCCCTCGCCGGAGGCGATGAGGACGGCCTCGTCGACGAGCTCGGTGAGCTCCTCGTCGGACAGCGGGGTGGGCAGGTACGCCTCGACGACGCCCAGCTCGGCGCGCTCGCGCTCGGCCTGCTCGGTGCGCCCGGCGGCCTCGTACGCGTCGGCGGCCTCGCGGCGCTTCTTCGCCTCCCGCTGCAGCACGGTGACCACCTCGTCGTCGCCGAGGGTGCGGGCGGACTTGCCGGCGACCTCCTCGCCGCGGACCGCGGTGAGGACCATGCGCAGGGTGGCGGAGCGCAGCTCGTCGCGCGCCTTCATGGCGGTGGTCAGGTCGGTCTGCAGGGTGTCCTTGAGGCTCACGGGGTCGATCCTCCCACCGGAGTCCAGCGGGTTCACGGCGGCGGGCGGTGCCAGGATGGGGCGATGCCGCAGCACAGCGCCTTGAAGCCCGCCGCCCTCGCCGTCGGGGGCCTGGCCCTCACCGGAGCGGCCTGCGTGGCGTACGCCACCGGCTACGAGGTGCGGGCGTTCGCGCTGCGCCACGCGGTGCTGCCGGTGCTGCCGGTGGGGAGGGCGCCGCTGCGGGTGCTGCACCTGTCGGACCTGCACCTGGTGCCGAGCCAGCGGGCGAAGCGGGAGTGGGTGCGGGGCCTGGCGGACCTGGAACCGGACCTGGTGGTCACCACCGGCGACAACCTGGCCCACCTGGACGCCGTGCCGGCCGTGCTGGACACGTACGGGGAGCTGCTGCACCGCCCGGGGGTGTTCGTGCTGGGCTCGAACGACTACTGGGCGCCGGAGCCGCGCAACTGGGCGGCGTACCTGTGGCGCAAGTCGGCGCCGGACGACGTGCAGGGCACCCGCCTGCCCACGGACGACCTGGTGCGGGGCCTGAGCGAGGCGGGCTGGCTGGACCTGGACAACGCCCGCGGCCGCCTGCGGGTGGGGGACGTGGACCTGGAGTTCGTGGGCGTGGACGACCCGCACCTGCGCTACGACCGCTACGAGGACGTCGCCGGCCCCGCCGCGGCCGACGCGGACCTGACGGTGGGGGTCACGCACGCCCCGTACCGGCGGACCCTGGACGCGATGACGTCGGACGGCGCGGGACTGCTCATCGCCGGGCACACCCACGGCGGGCAGGTGTGCGTGCCGGGCTACGGGGCGCTGGTGACGAACTGCGACCTGCCGCGCGAGCAGGTGAAGGGCCTGTCGCGCTGGTCGGCGGGCGGGCACGACGCGTGGCTGCACGTGTCGGCGGGGCTGGGCACGTCGCCGTACTCGCCGTTCCGCTTCGCGTGCCGGCCGGAGGCGACGCTGCTGGAGCTCGTGCCGGTGCGCTGACGCGGCCCGGCTGCCGGGTGGGTGCCGACCCGGTGCGGGGCACCCCCCGGCGTCGGGTACTCTTGTCCAGGTTGCTCACGGGGTGTGGCGCAGCTTGGTAGCGCGCTTCGTTGGGGACGAAGATGCCGCAGTTTCAAATCCTGACACCCCGACCTCCACGGTAGGGAGGGGCCCGGTCCACGTGGCCCGGGCCCCTCCGTCGTCTCCGCACCGTGCGGACGGCTCCCGGCTGCTCGCGGAGCTTCCCCAGCGCCCCACGGTTCAGCGGGGCGCGGTCTCCCAGGGGAGCATCGTCCCCGAGACGCCCGCCCCGCCGGTGGCGCACGGCTCGGTCTCGAAGGTCAGCGGGCCGCCGTCGCGGGTGAACGTGGTGCAGGTGACCTCCACGGTGTCGCGGTCCACCAGGTACGCCGAGGTGTGCCGCCCGTTCCACACGAACGCCGAGTCGCTGACCCGGGCGCTGCACAGGAACGCGTCCAGACCCACCCCGTTGCGCTGGAGCGTGGTGCGTTCCAGGACGGCGTGGCCGTCGGTGCCGCAGGCCACACCTGCGCCGCTGTTGCCGCGCACGGCGGTGTCGCGCACGACCAGCCCGTCCCGGTCGACCTCGAAGGAGGCGAAACCGCTGCCGTTGCGGTCGGCGGTGGAGTGCTCCACGAGCAGGCGGCCACCGGTGAGGGCGTACCCGCCGAGCCCGTTGCCGACGAACCAGGTGCTGCGGACCTCGACGTCCCCCTCGCGGCGGACCTCCACGCCGGAGGAGTTGCCCTCCAGGCGCGCCTGGCGGACCACCGCGCTGACCGGACCCTCCTCGTCCTCCTCGTAGGGGTCCGTGCCGGCGAGCACGCCGATCGACCAGCCGCCGACCGTCCCGTTGCGGACGACCACGTCCTGCGCGCGCACGCGCACCCCGACGTCACGCCGTTCACCGGGCGCCGCGCCGGGCCCGGTGATCGCGTGCCCGTTGAGGTTCAGCTCGATGCCGTCGGCGGCCAGGGTGATGCCGTTCCCCCCGGGGCAGCCCACGTCGGCGGCCAGGCGCACGCTGCTCGTGAGCACCGCCCCGCAGGGCACGACGACGGCGCGTGGTGGCGCGGCGGTGGCGGTGGGTGCCAGGGCGAGGGCGGTGGTGAGCAGGGTGGCGACGGTGGCGGCTGCGGTGCCGTGGTGCATGACGACCTTCTCCGGGTGGGACGCCCTTGTCCCTGCGGAGGGTAGTGCTTTCGTGACGTCCTGAGGAGGTTCAGACCGTTCCGCCGGGACGCCCGAACAGGAACCCCTGCCCCAGCGGGCAGCCGTGGGTGGCGAGCCAGGCCGCCTGCTCCGACGTCTCCACCCCCTCGGCGACGACCTCCAGCCCCATGCCGCGGCCGAGCTGGATGAGCCCGTCGACCAGGGCCTCCACCCGGGGGCTGGCGGGCAGGTCGGCGATGAACGACCGGTCGATCTTCAGGCCCTGCAGGCTGAGCCGGTGCAGCGAGGTGATGCTGGAGTGCCCGGTGCCGAAGTCGTCCAGGGAGAGCGTGACGCCGAGCTCCACGAGCCGGTGCGCCGAGGCGAGCGTCGTCTCGGAGGCCTGCAGCACGGAGGACTCCGTGATCTCCAGGCAGAGGCGCTCGGCGGGCAGGCCGGACTCGTCCAGGGCGCCGCGCACCTGCTCGTGGAAGTCCGCGCGGGCCAGCTGGCGCGCGGAGACGTTGACGGCGACGGTGGCGTCGTCCGGCCAGTGGGCGGCGTCGAGGCAGGCACGCCGAAGCACCCACAGCCCGAGGGCCGTGATGAGGCGGCCGCGCTCGGCCAGCGGCAGGAACGCGTCGGGCAGGAGCAGGCCGTGGCGGGGGTGGGCCCAGCGAACCAGCGCCTCGCGCTTGTGCAGCAGGCCCGAGGTGAGCGAGACGACCGGCTGGTAGTGCAGCAGCAGCTCGTCCGACGTCAGGGCGTCGCGCAGCTCCCGCTCGAGGGCGACGTGGTCGGCGGCCGGCCCGCCGTCGTCCCCTGCGGCGGCTTCGTCGTGGGGACGTCCGGAGTGCTTGGCCCGGTACATCGAGGCGTCGGCCTGCTGCAGGAGGACCTCGGCGCTGGGGCCGCTGCCCACCGCCAGCCCGATGCTGACGGTGATCTGCAGCTCGTGGTCGTCGATGAGGTACGGCTGCTGCAGGACCCCGCGCAGGCGGTCGGCGAACCGCTGGACCTGCGCCCTGTCGGTGACGTCCTCGCACACCACGACGAACTCGTCCCCGCCGAGGCGCACGGCGGTGTCCTCGTCGCGGACGGTGTGCCGCAACCGGTCCGCGACCCGCCGCAGCAGCTCGTCGCCGGCGTCGTGCCCGAGGGTGTCGTTGACCTGCTTGAACAGGTCCAGGTCGCAGAAGACGACCCCGACGCCCGTGCCCTCGCGCTTGGCCCGTGCCAGGGCGTGGGTGAGGCGGTCGCTGAGCAGCAGCCGGTTCGGCAGCCCGGTCAGGGTGTCGGTCACGGCCAGCGTGGCGAGCTGCTCCCGCGCCCGCTTCTGCTCCGTGATGTCCTGCACCTGGACGAGGAAGTGCTCCGGTGCGCCGTGGGCGTCGCGCACCACCACCATGGTGCGCCGCGCCCACACGAGGGTGCCGTCGGGGCGCTGGTAGCGCTTCTCGGCCACGTCCCCGTCGATCTCGCCGCTGAGCATGCGGCGGTAGGTGGCTTCGTCCGCGGCCCGGTCCTGCTCGGCCGTCACCGCACGGAAGTCCGTCTCCAGCACCTCCTCGATGCTGCGGCCCAGCAGGTCGGCCATCGCCTGGTTGACCTCCAGCCACCGCCCGGTGGCGTCGGCGATCACCATGCCGATGCCCGCCGAGCGCATCGCCACCTCGAAGCGGCGCACCGCCCGGTCCCGCTCCTCCTCGGCGAGCACCTGCGCCGAGACGTCGCGCAGGATCCCCACGAGCTGCACCGGGACGCCGTGCTCGTCGCGCACGACGCTGACCGAGGCGTCGACGTGCACGAGGTGCCCCCGGGGGTGCACGAACAGCCTGCGCGCCCTGTTCGAGGACCCCGAGCGCAGCAGGTCGGCCCGGTCCTCCTCGGCGCGCGTCCGGTCCTCCGGGTGCAGCAGGTCCAGCAGGGACGTGCCCACCAGGTCCTGGGGGTGCCGGCCGAGCACCGCGTGCGCCGCGGGGGAGATCCAGCCGATCACCGACTCCGGGCTCAGCAGGGTGACCACGTCCGCGGCCCGTTCCGCCACCGTCCGGTACAGCCGGGTGGCGTCGGCGAGCTGCAGGCGCGCGGCGCGCTCGCCCCGCACCGGGCGCATCATGGAGACCAGGGCGTGCGGTGCCCCGCCGCCCGGCCCGAGCAGCGGCTCGCACTCCACGTCCAGCCAGATGCGCTCGCCGAGCCGGTCCAGCGTGGGGCGGTGCACCCCCAGGACCACCCGCGCCGCCTCGCCCGAGGCCAGGCCCCGCACCGCGGGCAGCTCCTGCAGCGGGACGGGCCGCCCGCCCTCGTCCACGCACGCCCAGCGCGGGTCGGCCAGTCCGCGCCCGCGCAGCTGCTCCAGGTCCAGGCCGAGCATCCGCTGGGCCGTCGCGTCGGCGGAGACCACACCACCCTGCGCGTCGTGCAGGACCACGCCCACCTGCTCGCCCGGGGGCAGCAGGTGGTGCCGCCGGACGAAGTCCAGCAGGTCCTCGTCAGGACCGGGGGGGTCGGCGCGCACGTCCCCATGATGTTCCCCCGGCGGGGTCGGCGCCCCGCGGAACGCGGAAGCGGCGGGGATCCACCTCCGACCCGCTGCCCCCGGGCGGTGCGGCGGGGGCCTGTTCCGGACGGGTCGGGAGCGCCGGGCCGTGCTTCGCTGGTGCCGGCTCGTCGTCGTGCCCGGGCGCGGCCGCGGGTGAGGTCCTGCACGTCCTGCACCGTGCGTGCAGGACCGCCCCGCCGCCGCGCCCCGGTCCGGCGGCCGCGTCAGGCGGTGCCGTGCGGGCCCTTCAGCTGCCCGCTGAAGACGAGTTCCTCGGCGATGGTGCGCAGCTTCACGTTGCGGTGCTGGCTGGCGGTGGTCAGCAGGTGGAAGGCCTGCTCGCTGCTGAGCTTGTGGCGCTCCATGAGGATGCCCTTGGCCTGGCCGATGACGTCGCGGCTGTCGATGGCGGTGAGCAGGTGCTGGCGCTGCTGCACCTGCGCCAGGGCCACGGCCGCGTGGGCGGCGAACGGCATCCCGGTGTACTTCGACTCCTCGGTGAAGGCGTGCGGGACCCGGTTGTAGAGGTTCAGCGCGCCCAGGTCGTCGCCGGAGACGTACAGGCGCAGGCACAGCATGCTGCCCACCCCGGCCTCGCTCGCGCGCCGGGCGAAGCCGGGCCAGCGCTCCTCAGCGGCCATGTCGGGCACCTCGACGACCTCGGCCTCGAAGGCGGCGTCCAGGCAGGGGCCCTGGCCGACCTCGCCCTGCACCTCGTCCACGGTCCGCGGCAGGTCGCCGGAGGCGGCCCAGGACTCGATCTGCTCGCGGGCGTTCACGACGCTGATGGAGCCGTCCTCCGCGCCGGGGATCATCGCGATCGCGGCGGCGACGGTCTTCTGCAGGGTGTCCCGGGTGCCGACCACCCGCTGCAGGTCGCGGGCCAGCTGCGCGAGCGCACCGAGCAGGTCCTCGGGCCCCGTCTCGTGCCCGCCGTCCTGCTGGACCTCTGCTGCGTTCACGACCGCCAGTCTGCCCCTCCCGCCGGGCCGGGACCACAGTCCGTTGATCACGGTCCGTGGATCACTCGGTGCCCAGCGCTGCCGGAGGCGTCCCCGGGGGAGCGGGCTCACCGGGGCCGGGGCTCCACGGCCCCCGGCCGCCACCCCTGCGCGGTCTACGGCAGCAACCGGTGCTCGCTGCCGCGCCTCCACTCCACCAGCAGGGCGGTGGCGTCGTCCCGCAGGGTCACGCCGGGCCGGCTGAGGATCGTCCGGCGCAGCCGGCGCAGCGTCTCGGAGGCGGCCTGCTCCGCGGCGGCCTGCTGCTCCAGGAAGTCGGACAGCCCCTCCAGCCCCAGCAGGCCGCCGCCGTCGCGGCGGGCCTCGATGAGCCCGTCGGTGTACAGCAGCACCGCGTCGCCCGACTGCAGCACCTCCTCGGCCACCGCCACCGACCCCCCGAACCGCCAGCCCAGCGGGAACGCCGGCGGTGCCTGCAGGGTCTTCACGACCCGCGCGTCGCGCAGCAGCAGCGGCGGGGGGTGCCCGGCGCTGACCCACGACAGCCTGCCGCCGGTGCGGTCGAGGCGGGCGAGCACCGCGGTGACGTGCCGCTCCCCGCCGAACTGGCTCGCCACGGCCGCGTCGATCTCGGCGTACGTCTCCAGCAGCCCGAGCCCGGACCGCCGCGCCCGCCGGTAGGCGGCGAGGGCGAAGGTGGTCACCGCGGCGGCGGCCAGGCCGTGGCCCATGCCGTCGAAGACGGCCAGGTGCAGGCCCTCCTCGTTGGCGGCGTAGTCGAAGGCGTCGCCGCCGTTGTCGTACGCCGGTTCCAGCGCCGCGGAGACGACCAGCCCGTCCGTGGCGTACGTCTGCGGCGGCAGCATCGCGCGCACCAGCTCGCTGCCCACCGTCAGCGGCTCGGAACGCTGCAGGCGGGTGAACACGTCGCCGTACAGGTTCTTGCTCGCCACCACCATCGCCACCAGGTGGGCGCAGCGCTCGCACACGTCCAGGACGTCCTGCGGGACCCGCCCCCGCCCACCGCCGAGGGGGAGCGTCAGCTCCAGCACCCCGAGGCGGTCGGTGCCGTCGAGCAGCGGCACCCACAGCCGCCGGCGGGCACGGCCGTCGGCGTCCGCCGCCGGGGCGCCCACGACGGCGGCGCTGGTGAAGGCCCGCCCGGCCATGGAGCCCTCCACCGGCTGCTCGGCGCCCTGCGGGGACCACCGGCCGGGGACGCGCACCAGCGCCGTGTGCTCGTAGTCCGCCAGCCACAGCCGCACGCCGTCCGCGCCGAGCGCCCCGTGCAGCTCCTCGGCGACGACGTCCGCGACGTCGTGGGGCGCCGACAGGTGGGTGCGGCGCAGCAGCCCGTCGAACAGGCGCGCCGCTGCCAGGGCGGTGTCGCCGCTCAGTACCGCCGGGTCCGTCACCGGGCCATCATCGCGGGACCGGCGCGCTCAGATCGACCGCGTCTCGCCCGCGCGGTCGCGGTAGGCGGCCCGCACGTCCCCGGCAGCGGCGGTGCGGACGCGCTCTGCCAGGTCGCGCACGTGCTCGGCGTCGGCGTCGACCACCGCGTCGGACAGCTCGGCCAGCACGAGCCGCACCTGCCGCTCGACCTCCTGGCGCTGCTCCTGCGTGCGGGCCGCGGTGGCCACGTCGCGCAGCATCCGCAGCAGCGCGGCCAGCACCGTGGGTTCGCGTTCGCCGTAGCGGCGCACCTGCCCGCACACCAGGTCCAGGTAGTAGCGCAGGTCCCGGTCGGGCACGACGGCCCGCGCGACCCCGTCGTCGTCCTCGTGGACGGTGGGGCCCAGCTGCTTGCCGGTCAGGCGCACCAGCAGGTCGGCGGCGTACCCGACGCAGTGCGCGGCCGTGACCGGGTCGTTGATGCCGGGGGAGAGGGCCTTGACGGCGATGTCGGTGAGCTGGCGGAAGCCGAAGGCGGCGTCCTGCTCGACGGTGCGCTCGTAGCCGAGGGCCACCGCGTCGCGCACCCGGCCGGCCAGCGCGTCCCGTCCCCGCTCGTCCAGCCCTGGCGCCCACGCGGTCGCCAGGGGGGAACCGGTGACGACGTGGTCGCCGGGGCGGACGTCGATCCACACGAGCGCGTCGTGCTCGCGCGCGGCGCCCACCAGGGCCTCGACGTCCACGACGCGCACGAACCCGCTGCGCACGGCGGGGATGCCCGTGCCCGCGGCCCAGTCCGCGTCCAGGTCGTCCGGGGTGCGGCGCTGGGGGTCGTCCAGGGAGGGGTAGAACGTGTCGATCGCCGTCAGGGCCTCGTCGTGGACGGTGACCATCATGGTGTCCACCCGCAGCATGCGGGTGAGGTGGTGGATGAACCCCAGCACCGCCGCCATCGACGTGGTGCCCAGGACGAACGCCACGAACAGCGCCGCCGCCGGGGGCGACGCGTCCGAGCGCAGGCCCCGCAGGGTCGTCAGCGAGAACACGAACGTGGCGACCAGCACCGCCAGGACGGCCTTCGTCCACGGGTCGCGCATGAAGTCGCGCAGCAGGCGCGGGGAGAACTGCTGCGAGGCCAGCTGCAGGGCCACGACCGTCAGGGAGAACGTCAGCGTGATGACGCTGATGGAGGCCGCCACGATCGCCTGCAGCATCGTGGCGGCGGCGTCGGTGCCGCCGGGCCACGCGATGCGGGACAGCAGCGTCTGCTCCCTCGGCCGCACGTGCGCCAGGACGAGCGCGGCCGCCAGCGCCACCGCGCCCGCCACGCCGGGCCACACCCACACCACGGCCCGGGACCGCTCGACGTGCCGGGTCCTGCCGCGCTCGCCGCTGCTCACACCCGGTCCCTACCCGGTCCGGGGCGCGGATCACACGCCGCCCGGGGCGGGGTCGGTGCAGGGGGTCAGTCCAGGGGGCCGGCCCAGGGGGACGGGTCGCCGCCGCGCAGCTGCCGCTCGAACTCGTCGACGATCCAGCGCGCCAGTTCCGCCACGTCGCGGGGTTCGACGGCCGTGAGCAGGCCGGCCCGGGCGGCGCGCTGGAGCTCGGCGAGCCGGGCGCGCCAGTGCAGCACGAGCCGCAGGTGGTCCGCCCGGCGCGGGTACTCCAGGTCCACGCACTCCAGCCCCCGGGCCAGGGCGGCCATCTTGCGCGCCTCGGCGGCGTTGAGGTGCCCGCCGTACTCGGCGTCCAGCAGGTCGGCGACGTCACCGCCCAGTTCCGCCGTGGGCGCGTCGGGGAAGGCGTCCGCCAGGCCCAGCAGCTGCAGCTCGCGCAGCACCGCCTCGCGGTGCTCGCGCAGGCGCACCCCGCGGCGCAGCGGGTAGCGCAGCAGCCGCACGGGCGGTCCCTGCGCCGGCGGCTCGCCGGCCGGGGCCGGCTCGGGCGCCAGGTCGGCCACGACGGAGGCCCACTCGGCGGCCATCAGCGAGTCCACGCCGTCACCGCCCCCCTCGCCGGGCGCACCCGGCGCGCTGCCGGTGGTGCTCAGCTCGCACCACACGGTCTTGCCGGTGCCGTCGCGGTGCACGTCGGTGCCGCGGGCGGTGCTCAGGGCGGTGATGAGCCGCAGGCCGCGGCCGGTGGTGGCGGTGAGGCTGCGCGGCACCCACTGCGGCTCGACGGGGGAGGAGTCGGCCACCTCCAGGCGCACGCGCCCGCCGGTGACCGCCACGAGGAGGTCCACCGCGCCGCGGGCGTGCAGGACGGCGTTGGTGACCAGTTCGCTGGCGCACAGCTCGGCGTCGGTGACGACGTCCCCCGGCACGGTCCCGGCCAGCGCGCGCCGGACGTGGTGGCGGGCGCGGGTCGCGCTGCCGGCCTCCGCGGGCAGGCGCAGCGCGCGGTCGGCGTCCGGCACGTCGTGCCCCCTCTCCACGGTCTCGCCGCACTCTAGATGCCCGTGACCCACCGTTCACACCAAGTCACCCGGAGTGCGGTACGGGGGCTGCGCGCGCCGCGGCGCCCCACCGGCGCCACCCTGGTGCGGTGATCGAGCGCCTGCCCTCGCCGACCGCGCCGCCGCTGGCGGGCGCGGCGATGATGCACCAGCACTGGGACGACGTCGCCTTCCTGCACTGGGCCGTCGACCCCGCCCGCGTCGCGCCCCACCTGCCCCCCCGTGCGCGCCCCGACGTCCTCGACGGGGTCACCTACGTGGGCCTGCTGCCGTTCACGCTGCGCGGCGCCGCACCGGGCGGGCTGCCCGCGGTGCCGCACCTCGGCACGTTCCTGGAGACGAACGTGCGGTTCTACTCCGTGGACGACGCCGGCCGGCGCGGCGTGGTGTTCGCCAGCCTCGACGCCTCCCGCCTCGCCGTCGTGCTCGGCGCCCGGGCGGTGTTCGCCCTGCCGTACCGGTGGTCGCTCATGCGCCACGCCGTGCGGGTGCGCGGCGGCGCCCGCGAGCTGCTGTGGACGTGCCGCACCCGCGCCGGGGCGAGCAGCCGGGTCGCCGTCCGGGAGGGGGGACCGCTCGCCGCGCCCGACGACGTGGCGACGTTCGTCAGCGCCCGCTACGGCCTGCACGTCGCCCGCCGCGGGCGCACCCGGTGGATCGCCAACGAGCACGAGCCGTGGCCGCTGCGCGCCGCCGAGCTGCTCGAGCTGGACGACGGGCTGCTGGGCGCCGCCGGGTTCGGGGACCTCGCCGGCCGCGCCCCCGACCACGTCGCGTTCGCCCGCCGGGTCACCACCCGGTTCGCGCTGCCTCGGGAACTCGGTCGCACCGCACTCCGTTGAGCCGGGCGACACCCGCCGTCGAGAACCAGGAGAGGACCGCCGCCGCCGTGCGCGACGACGATCGTTCCGAAGACCCTCCGAGTACCCGCCCCGTCACCGGGCGGCCCGCGCGCCCCCGCACCGCCGAGGGGGTGCACGGACGGTGACGGACGTGCTCACCCTCCTCCTGGGCGTGCTGGTGGTCGTGCTCATCACCGCGGTCACCGCCTACTTCGTGGCCCAGGAGTTCGCCTACATGTCGGTGGACCGCTCCGGGCTGGGCGCCCGGGCGGAAGGCGGCGACGCCGGTGCCCGGCGCGCCCTGGCGGTGACCCGGCGCACCTCGTTCATGCTCTCCGGCGCGCAGCTGGGCATCACCGTCACCGGCCTGCTCGTCGGCTACGTCGCCGAACCGCTCATCGGCGAGTCCCTGGGCGCGCTGCTCGGGGGCGCCGGTGTCCCCACCGCCGTCAGCCTCGGCGTCGGCGCCGCCTTCGCGCTGCTGCTGTCCACGTTCGTGCAGATGCTGTTCGGCGAGCTGTTCCCGAAGAACTACGCCATCGCGGAACCCGAGCGGGTGGCCACGCGGCTGGCGCGCTTCACCCTCGCCTACCTGAAGGTGTTCGGCTGGCTGATCCGGGTCTTCGACCAGGCGTCCAACGCGCTGCTGCGGGTGCTGCGCATCGAGCCGGTGCACGACGTCGAGCACGCCGCCACCGCGCGCGACCTGGAGCACATCGTGGAGGACTCCCGCGAGAGCGGTGACCTGCCCGCGGAACTGGCCGTCATGCTCGACCGCATCCTCGACTTCCCGCAGCGCGACGTGGAGCACGCGATGATCCCCCGTTCCCGGGTGGACGTCGTCACCGACACCGACGACCTCGGCCTGGTCCGGGCGCTCATGGCGATCGGCCACTCCCGCTACCCCGTCGTGGCCGCCGGCACGGGTGACGTGGTCGGCGTCGTGCACCTGGCCGACCTGCTCACCACGACCGAACCCGACACCGCCCCGGTCACCGCGATCGCGCGCCCGGCGCTGGTCGTCTCCACCCTCACGACGCTGCCCGACGTGCTGCGCCGGCTGGGGGAGACGAGGAACCAGTTGGCCTGCGCCGTCGACGAGCACGGCGGTTTCGCCGGCGTCGTCACGCTGGAGGACCTCGCCGAGGAACTGGTCGGTGAGATCACCGACGAGCACGACGAGGCCCGCCCCCAGTACGTGCCCGTCGAGGGCGACGGCGTCTGGGAGATGTCCGGCGAGGTGCACGTCGACGAGGTCGAGCGGGCCCTCGGCGTGGACCTCCCGCGCGGGGACTACGAGACGATCGCCGGCCTGGTCATCGCCGCCCACGGCGGCCTGCCCGCCGAGGGCGCCGCGCTGGACGTCGAGCTGCCCGTCGACCCGGCCGACCTGGCCCGCGACGAGGACGCCGAGCCCGGTGTGCTGCACGTGGCGGTCCTCGCCGTCGAGCGCCACGTCCCCTCGCGGGTGCGCCTGGAACTGCCTGCCGCGACGACCACCACCACCGGACGGGAGGGCTCCCGATGAGCGACGACCCGTGGGTCGTGGTCCCCGCCACCGTCGTCATCGTCGCGCTGAGCGCGTTCTTCGTGGCGGTCGAGTTCGCCCTGCTGGCCGCCAAGCGGCACCGCCTGGAGGACGCCGCCGGGACCGCCGCCGGCCGCGCCGCGCTGCGCAGCTCCTCGGAGCTGACGGTGCTGCTGGCCGGTTCGCAGCTCGGCATCACCGCGTGCACCCTCGCCCTGGGCGCGATCAGCAAGCCCGCCGTCCACCACTGGCTGACCCCGCTGTTCGAGGGGGTGGGCCTGCCACCGGTGGCCGCCGACGTGATCGGTTTCGTCCTCGCGCTGTTCGTCGTGACCTTCGTCCACCTCGTGGTGGGCGAGATGGCCCCGAAGTCCTGGGCCATCGCCCACCCGGAGCGCTCGGCCGTCCTGCTGGCGCTGCCGATGCGCGCGTTCATGCTCGTCTTCCGGCCGGTGCTGAAGCTGCTGAACTCCGCCGCCAACGCCCTCGTCCGCCGCGCCGGCGCCGAACCGGCCGACGAGGTCGCGGCCGGGCACAGCCCCGATTCGCTGCGCCACCTGCTGGAGCACTCCGCGAACGTCGGCGCCCTCGACGCGCGGTTCTCCGCGCAGCTCTCCGGCGCCCTGGAGCTGCAGCGGATGACGGTGCGCGACCTGCTGCGGCCCGGTGCTCCGCTGGGCGTGGTGCCGGTGGGTGCGACCGCCGGGGACGTGCGCGAGGTCACCCGCCGCACCGGGCACCTGCGCGTCCTCGTCGGCGCCCCCGACCGCGTCACCGGTGTCGTCCACGTCCGCGACACCCTCACCGAACCCGACGCGACCCCCGTGGCGCCGTTCGCCCGGCCGGTGTTCACCCTCGCCGGGAGCACCACCGTGCACGCGGCGCTGACGGCCATGCGGGAGACCCGCAACCACCTCGCCGTCGTCACCGGCGACGGCACCCGCGACGGCACCGTCCACGGCGTCGTCACCCTCGCCGACGTGCTGCACCGCCTGCTCCCGGCGCAGGTGGCGGCGGGCTGAGCCGGCCCGGACGGGAGCCGTGGCACGATCGGCGGGGTGAGCGAACCGCAGCAGAACCCCGCCCCCGAGGTCCCCGTCTGGGAGCGGCGCTTCCGCGCCGGCCGGGTCGGGCTGCCCGAGTGGGCCGAGGACGCGCCCGGCCGCTGCGTCGTGGAGGCCACCGTGCACGGCGTGCTGGAGGTGCACTCCTTCGACGCCGGCACCGGCGAGCTGCGGCGCACCACCGACCGCCCCGAGGGCACCTCCAGCGCCACGATCGACCCCGCGGGGGAGTTCGTGTGGTGGTTCGACGACACCGCCGGCGACGAGTTCGGGGTGTGGCGGCGCCAGCCGTTCGGTTCCGGGCCCGGTGAGGGCGTCGAGGACCCGCTCGGCCTGCCCGCCGCGTACCCGGCGGGGCTGGCGATCGGGCGCAGCGGCGTGGTCGTGGTCGGCGGCAGCGACGACGAGCACGGCACCCGCCTGCACGTCGTCGACGGCCCCGGCGGTGACGCGCGGCTGCTGTACGCGCACCGCGAGGACGCCTGGGTGGGCGACCTGTCCCCCGACGAGGAGTGGGTGGCGATCTCCCACTCCGAGCGCGGCGACTCCCGCCACCCCGACCTGCGGGTGGTGCGCCTGGCCGACGGCTCGACGGTGCGCGAGCTGTCCGACGGCCCCGGCAGGGGGGTCGCCCCCGTCGCGTTCGCGCCCGTGCCGGGCGATGCGCGCCTGCTCGTGGAGCACGAGCGCGCCGGCCGCGCGGAGCTCCTCGTCCTCGACGTCACGACGGGGGAGGAGACGCCCGTCGTGCTGGGCGTGCCCGGTGAGGTGGCCGGTGCGGAGTGGACCCGCGACGCCCGCGGCCTCGTCGTGCTCGTGGACCACCAGGCGCGGACCCTGCTGCACCGCGTCGACCTCGCCACCGGCGAGGTGGAGCGGATCGGCCCGAGCAGCGGCAGCGTCGGCGCCGCCACCGCCCGCCCCGACGGCGACGTGTGGCTGACGTGGTCCTCGGCGCAGCGGCCCCCGGCGGTGCGCACCCTGGCCGGGGACGTGCTGCTGCGCGCCCCCGGCGAACCCGCCCCGGAGTCGGTGCCGGTGGAGGACGTGGAGGTCGACGGCGAGGGCGGGCGCATCCACGCGCTGCTGCGCCGGCCGCCCGGTGCCACGGGCCCGCTGCCCCTGGTCGTGGAGGTCCACGGCGGCCCCACCGCCCACGACACCGACGCGTTCCGCGCGTACGCCTCGACGTGGGTGGACGAGGGTTTCGCCGTCGTGCAGGTGAACTACCGCGGTTCCACCGGGTACGGCTCGGCGTGGCGGGACGCGCTGGAGGCGCGCGTGGGGCACACCGAACTGGCCGACGTCGCCGCCGTCACCGACCACCTCGTCGCGGCGGGGATCGCCGACCCGGAGCGGCTCGTGCTGGCCGGCGCCTCCTGGGGCGGGTACCTGACGCTGCTGGGCCTGGGCACCCAGCCGGAGCGCTGGGCCGTCGGGCTGGCCGCCGTGCCGGTCGCCGACTACGTCGCCGCGTACGAGGACGAGATGGAGGGGCTCAAGGCGTTCGACCGCTCCCTCTTCGGCGGGTCCCCGCAGGAGGTGCCGGGCAAGTACGCCGACTCCTCGCCGATCACGCACGTGGACGCGGTGCGTGCGCCGGTGCTGGTGCTGGCCGGGCAGAACGACCCGCGTTGCCCGATCCGGCAGATCGAGAACTACCTCGCCCGGCTGGAGGCGCGCGGCGCGGTGCACGAGACGTACCGCTACGACGCGGGCCACGGGTCCCTGCTGGACGACGAGCGGGTGCGGCAGATGCGCGTCGAGCTCGACTTCGTCCGCCGCCACCTCCCCTGACCCCCCCTCTCCGCGGTGGCCGGGGAAGTCGCCACGTCCTCGACCACCGCGGGAGGCGGGGGCGTCAGCCGGTGAAGGTCAGGTAGAGCAGGCAGGCGTTCAGGGCCACGACCAGGGTCACGGCCACGGCGGCGGCCAGCCGGGTGCCGGTGCGGTTGGCGTGCTCACCCATCAGGGCGCGGTCGCTGGTCAGCCGCACCAGCGGCACCAGGGCGAACGGGATGCCGAAGCTCAGCACCACCTGGCTCACGACGAGCGCACGGGTCGGGTCCACCCCCACCCCCAGGCACACCAGCGCCGGCACGAGGGTGACGGCCCGGCGCACCAGCAGGGGCACGTCGACGCGCAGCAGCCCCTGCATGATCACCGCCCCCGCGTAGGCGCCCACCGAGGTGGAGGCCAGCCCGGAGGCCAGCAGGCCGATCGCGAACAGCAGGCCCGCGCCCGTGCCGAGGGTGCCCAGCACGGCGGCGTGGGCGCCCTCGAGGGTGTCGGTGCCCGCCACGCCCCGCAGCGCGGACGCCGCGAGCAGCAGCATGGAGATGTTCACCAGGCCGGCGAGGACCAGCGCGCCGGCGACGTCGAGGCGGGTGGCGCGCAGGACGCGGCGGGTGCGGTCGGCGTGGACGGCGCCGTGGTGGTCGCGCGCCATCGCCGAGTGCAGGTAGATCGCGTGCGGCATGACGGTGGCGCCGAGCATGCTCGCGGCGAGCAGGACGGTGTCGGCCCCGGCGAAGCGCGGCACCAGCCCGGCGGCGGCCTCGGCCGGGTCGGGCGGGGCGAGGACGACGCCGGAGACGAACCCGGCGACGACCACGAGCAGCAGCGCCACCACCGCCGCCTCGAACCAGCGCACGCCCGCCCGGTTGTGCAGGGCCAGCAGCAGCATGGACGCCGCGCCGGTGATGACGCCGCCGGTGAACAGGGGCGTGCCGAACAGCAGGTTCAGGGCGACGGCGCCGCCGATGACCTCGGCGAGGTCGGTGGCGACGGCCACCAGCTCGGCCTGCCCCCAGTAGGCCAGCCGGGCGGGGGTGCGCAGCCGATCGCGCAGCAGCTCGGGCAGGGTGCGCCCGGAGACGACGCTCAGCTTGGCGGACAGGTACTGCACGAGCACCGCCATGGCGTTGGCGGCGACGAGCACCCACAGCAGCAGGTAGCCGTACCGGGCCCCCGCGGTGAGGTTCGCGGCGACGTTGCCGGGGTCGACGTAGGCGACGGCCGCGACGAACGCGGGGCCGAGCAGGCGCAGCAGGCCCGAGCGGGGCGTGCGGGTGTTCTCCTGCTCGGCCGGGCGCGCGTCCGTGGTCACGGGGTGACCGTACACACGGTTTCGGTCCACCGAAACCTGGAGGGTCAGAGCTCCTTGCCGAAGCACAGGCACAGCGGGCTGTCCGCCCACTGCCCGAACGACGGGATCCGTTCGTACCCCAGCGCGGTGTAGAGCGCCACCGCTTCCGGCTGCGCCGTCCCGGTCTCCAAGCGCACCCGCCGCGCACCGCGCTCGCGGGCCAGGTCCTCGAACGCCCCCACGAGGCGCCGGGCGACGCCGCGGCCGCGGGCGCGCTCGCGCACGAACACCCGCTTCATGTCCACGCCGCCGGGGAACTCCGCGGGGTCGGCGTCGGCCTGCGCGATGCACCCGGCGGGCTCGCCGTCCAGCAGCCCCAGCAGGAACAGGGTGCCCGGCGCCAGGTGGTACTCCTGGCGGCTGCCCGAGGGGTAGCGGCGCAGCAGCTCGTCGACCGCCTCGACCAGCAGCGCCTCCAGCCGCTCGTCGCCGCGCTCGGCCGGCACGACCTCCACGACGCCGCGCCCGGTGCCCGCCCGCTCAGGCACCGGCCTCCTCCACGTGCTGAGCCACCGCCCGGCGGCGCTGCGCGGGCACCGCGGCCACGGCCGGGTCCAGCGGCGCGCGCCCGGTGGCGTCGGCGCGGGCGGCCACCGCCAGCACCGCCAGGCCCACCACGGACAGCCCCGCGGCGACCAGCGCGGTGGAGGCGTAGCCGAACCCGGCGTCGATGACGACCCCGCCGAGGAACGCACCCATCGCGTTGCCGGTGTTGAAACCGGCCTGCATGGCGGCCGAGGCCATGCTCGCCCCGCCCCCTGCCGCGACGATCCCGCGCGTCTGGATCGAGGAGGACAGGGAGAAGGCGACGAACGCGAAGGCGAACACCCCGGCCGCCGCGGCGAGCGGCGAGGAGGCGACCGCGAACAGCGCCACGTACACCACGACCAGCCCGGACATCCCCATCACCAGGGTGCGCTGCACCGACCAGTCGGCCAGGCGCCCGCCGAGCAGGTTGCCGAACGTCGCCCCCAGGCCGAAGAGGACCAGCACCCACGACACCGACGACTCCGCCAGGCCGGAGACCTCCGTCAGCAGCGGGGAGACGTAGCTGAGGACGGTGAACAGCCCGCCGAACCCGATGACCGTGATGAGCAGCGTCAGCCACACCTGGCCGCGGCCGAACGCCGCCAGCTCGCCGCGCAGCGAGCCGGTGCCCACGCGCACGTCGGGCACGAGCGCGGCGATCGCGGCGAGGGTGCCCACGCCGAGGAGGCCGACCAGCCCGTACGTCAGGCGCCAGCCGGCCTGCTGACCCACCCACGTGCCCAGCGGCACGCCCACGACGTTCGCGACCGTCAGGCCGGCGAACACCAGCGACATCGCGCGCCCCTCCTTGCCGGCGGGTGCGAGCGCGCGCGCCACGACGGCGGAGGCGCCGAAGAACGCGCCGTGGGCGAGGCCGGTGAGGAAGCGCGCACCCACCAGGGTCGCGAAGGTCGGCGCCAGCGCCGTGGCGACGTGCCCGGCGGTGAACAGCACCATCAGGCCGAGCAGCACCTGCCGGCGCGGGCGGGCGTGGGTCAGGGCCGTCAGGGTGGGTGCGCCCACGACGACGCCGAGGGCGTAGGCGGTGATGATCCAGCCGGCGAGCGGGATGGACACCCCGAACGTCCCCGCGACCTGCGGCAGCAGGCCCATGGAGACGAACTCGGTGGTCCCGATGCCGAAGGCGCCGACGGCCAGGGCCAGGAGGGCGAGGGGCACGGTGGTGCTTCTTCCTGCAGAGCGGTGCGGGGTGGGGTGTCGAGGTGCGCCATCGCCCGGTCGACGCACCGATCATCCCCCACGAGCGGCCCACCGGCCGCCGCCCGCCCCGGACGTGCGCCGGCCCCGCCACCCCGCGGTGACCGGGGGAGTCGTCACTTCCTCGATCACCGCGGGGTGGCGGGGCCGGCGGGGAGGGCGCGACCGCCCTGGGCGGAAGGGGTCAGGCGGTGGGGACGTCCTGGCCCTCGCGGGCCAGCTTGCCGCTGCGGCGGTCGGCCAGGTAGCTGCGCAGCTCGTCCTTCACGACCGGCGCCAGGATGTACAGGCCGATGATGTTGACCAGGGCGCAGAGGAAGAGCATCGCGTCGGCCAGCGTCAGCACGGAGCTGAAGGTCATCACCGTGCCGATGACGGTGAAGAGGCAGTAGACGACCTTGAAGGTCAGCAGGCTGCCGCGGGAGCGGCCGAAGAAGTGCGCCCACGCCTTCTCCGAGTAGTAGCTCCACGTGATGAGCGTGGAGAACGCGAAGAGCGCCACGGCGATGGCCAGCACGATCGGGAACCAGGAGATGACGCTCTCGAAGGCGTCGGAGGTCAGGACCACGCCGTCCGGGCTGGCGCCGCCGGCGGCCACGGTCTCGCGGGCGTCCAGCCAGCTCGCCGGGCTGGCGATGATGATCGTCAGCGCCGTCATGGTGCAGATGACCACGGTGTCGACGAACGGCTCCAGCAGCGCCACGAAACCCTCGGAGACGGGGCGGTGCGTCTTGACGGCGGAGTGGGCGATGGGGGCCGAACCGATGCCGGCCTCGTTGGAGAAGGCCGCGCGCTGGAAGCCGACGATGAGCGCGCCCAGCACGCCGCCGGCGACGCCCTCGGGGTTGAAGGCGTTGCTGAGGATGGCGCCGACCGCCTCGGGGACCTGCCCGACGTTGCCGAGGATGACGATGAGGCAGGCGAGCACGTAGACGATCGCCATGGCGGGCACCAGCTTCGAGGTGACCCGGCCGATGGAGGTGATGCCGCCGAGGATGACGGCGCCGACGAGCGCGGCCAGCACGATGCCGAAGACGAAGGCGGCGCCGGTGCTGCCGAGGAAGCCGTCCTCACCACCGGTGATGTTGCGGAACTGCGCGAAGGTCTGGTTGGCCTGGAACATGTTGCCGCCGGCCACGCCGAAGAAGAAGATCGCCACGGCGAAGATCCCGGTCAGGATCGTCCCGACCCACGTCACCTTCAGCTTGGCGAAGGCCACCTTGAGGTAGCGGAACGGCCCGCCGGTGACGCTGCCGTCCTCGTGGACCTCGCGGTACTTCACGCCCAGGGTGCACTCGACGAACTTCGTGCACATGCCGAGCAGGCCGGCGATGATCATCCAGAACGTGGCGCCCGGACCGCCGACGGTGACGGCCACGGCGACGCCCGCGATGTTGCCCAGGCCCACGGTCCCCGACACGGCGCTGGTCAGCGCCTGGAAGTGGGTGACCTCACCGGGGTCGGACTCCTTGCTGAACCGCCCGCGGATGGTCTCCACGGCGACCTTCAGGCCGCGGACCTGGATGAAGCCGAAGTACACGGTGAAGATCAGGCCCGCCAGGACGAGCCAGCCGACGATGAGCGGGAAGGTCGCCCCGCCAATGGTCACCGAGTAGAAGACGACGCTGCTGAGGCCCGCGGCGACGTCGGAGAAGACGCTGTCGACGCTCGACTCGATGCTGGCGAGCACGCCGGTGCCGGTCTCCGCGGTGGCGGATGCCCCGAGGGCGTGGAGGGTCGCTGATGGCATTGGCGCAGAGAAGCGCTTCCGGGCTGCGGCGTCAACTGCTACTCGCAGCTCTTGCCCATCCGCAACGAAGTCGTAACGCGCGCGGGGCTCAGACCTCCTGCACGGCACCGTCCCGCACGACCAGCCGCCGCGTCACCCGGACCGCCTCCAGCAGCCGGCGGTCGTGGCTGACCAGCAGCAACGTGCCCGGGTAGGCCTCCAGGGCCTGCTCCAGCTGCTCGATCGCCGGCAGGTCCAGGTGGTTGGTGGGCTCGTCCAGCACCAGCAGGTTCACCCCCCGCGCCTGCAGCAGCGCCAGCGCGGCGCGCGTGCGCTCACCCGGTGACAGGCTCGAGGCGGCCCGGCCCACGTGCGCGGCGGTCAGGCCGAACTTCGCCAGCAGCGTGCGCACCTCCGCGTCGGGCTGCTCGGGCACGGCGGCGCCGAAGGCCCTCGCCAGCGGCTCCTCGCCCAGGAAGAGCCCGCGGGCCTGGTCGACCTCACCCACCTCGACGCTCGAGCCGAGCGAGGCGGAGCCGGCCTCCGGCGCCAGGCGCCCCAGCAGCAGCTGCAGCAGCGTCGTCTTGCCCGCACCGTTCGGCCCGGTGACCGCCACCCGGTCGCCGGCGTCGACCTGCAGGTCCACCGGGCCCAGGGTGAAGGCGCCGCGGCGCGCCACGGCCCCGCGCAGAGCGCAGACCACCGAGCCCGAGCGGGGCGCGGCCGCGATCGACATCTGCAGCCGCCACTCCTTGCGCGGCTCCTCCACCACCTCCAGCCGCTCGATCACCCGGTCGGTCTGGCGGGCCTTGGCGGCCTGCTTCTCGCTGCCCTCGCGCATCTTCGCCCGGATGTTCTTGTCGGGCTCGCCCTTGCGCACGGCGTTGCGCACACCCTTGGCCATCCAGTTGCGCTGCATCCGCGCCCGCGCCTCCAGCCCCGCGCGCGTGTCGGCGTACTCCTCGTACTCCTCACGGGCGTGGCGGCGCTGCACCTCCCGCTCGGCCAGGAACGCCTCGTAGCCGCCGCCGACGACCCGCACGAGCTGCTGCGCCAGGTCCAGCTCCACGACGCGGTCCACGGTGCGGGCGAGGAACTCGCGGTCGTGGCTGACGACGACGGCGGGGGAGCGCAGTTGGGCGACGAACCGCTCCAGGCGGGCCAGGCCGTCCAGGTCCAGGTCGTTGGTGGGCTCGTCGAGCAGGAAGACGTCGTAGCGCGACAGCAGCAGCGCCGCCAGCCCCGCCCGCGCGGCCTGCCCGCCCGACAGGGCCGTCATCGCCAGGTCCGCGTCGACGGCCAGGCCCACCTCGGCGAGGGCCTCCTCGCGGCGCTCGTCGAGGTCGGCGCCGCCCAGGGCCAGCCAGCGGTCCAGGGCGTCGGCGTAGCGGTCGTCCGCACCGGCGACGCCCTCGGCGAGGTCCTGCGCGGCGGCGTCCATCGCCTCCTGCGCGGCGCTCACGCCCGTGCGGCGGCCCAGGAACGCGGCCAGGTTCTCGCCGCTGCGGCGCTCGGGCTCCTGCGGCAGGTACCCGACGGTCGCGGTGGGCGGGGACAGGGTCACCGACCCCGACTCGGGGACGTCGATCCCGGCCAGCAGGCGCAGCAGCGTGGACTTGCCCGCGCCGTTGGCGCCGACGAGGCCCACGACGTCGCCCGGCGCGACGACGAGGTCCAGACCGGAGAAGAGGCTGCGCGTCCCGTGCGCCGCGCTGAGGTCCTTGGCGACGAGGGTGGCGCTCACACCCCCATCCTCCCCGATCACCGCAGGAGGGGGTGGGTGGGGAAGGGGAGGGGGGCCCTGGCAGGGCCATCAGCAGGACGGCTGCACCTCGTCGGGGGACCTTGACCCCGCCGGCGGGCGCTGCGAGGTTCCCCGCATGGCCGACGCCCCCGCGAGCCGTCCGGTGCTCCTGACCGTCGACGACGACCCCGCCGTCTCCCGCGCCGTGGCCCGCGACCTGCGCCGCCGCTACGGGCAGAGCCACCGGGTGCTGCGCGCCGACTCCGGCGCCGACGCGATGACGGCGCTGCGGGAGGTGAAGCTGCGCGGCGGGACCGTCGCGGCCGTCCTGGCCGACTACCGGATGCCCCAGATGGACGGCGTCCAGCTGCTGGAGCAGGCGATGGACCTGTTCCCGGCCGCGCGGCGGGTCCTGCTCACCGCCTACGCCGACACCTCCGCCGCCATCCGCGCCATCAACGACGTCGACCTCGACCACTACATGCTCAAGCCCTGGGACCCGCCGGAGGAGAAGCTCTACCCGGTCCTGGACGCCCTGCTGGAGTCCTGGCGGGCCGCGCCGCCGCGGCCGGCCGACGAGGTCGTCGTCGTCGGCGACCGCTGGTCGGCGCGCTCCTTCGCGGTGCGCGACTTCCTCGCCCGCAACGAGGTCCCGTACCGCTGGCTGCTCGCGGAGGAACCCGAGGCGCACCGGCTGCTGCGCGCCGCCGGCATCGCCGGGGCGGACGGGTCCGCGCCCGCCCGCCTGCCCGTCGTCCTGGCCCCCGGCCCCGCGGGCGGTGCTCCGGTGGCGCTGGCCGATCCGGACGACACGGCCCTGGCCGAGCACGCCGGCCTGACGACCCGGCCCCGGGAGGGCTTCTACGACGTCGCCGTCGTCGGTGGCGGCCCCGCCGGGCTGAGCGCGGCGGTGTACGCCGCCAGCGAGGGGCTGCGCACCGTCCTGGTGGAGGAGCGTGCCACCGGCGGGCAGGCCGGGCAGAGCTCGCGCATCGAGAACTACCTCGGCTTCCCCGACGGGCTCTCCGGCGCGCAGCTGGCCGACCGGGCCCGCCGGCAGGTCGCGAAGTTCGGCGCCGAGACGCTGTCCGCGCGCAGCGTCACGCGGCTGGAGACCGCCGGCGGCGCCCGCGTCCTGCGCTTCGCCGACGGCAGCAGCGTCGCCGCGCACACCGTGCTGCTGGCCACCGGCGTCTCCTACCGCACCCTCGCCGGCCCCGGCCTGGAGGAGTTCACCGGCCGCGGCGTCTACTACGGCGCCGCGCTGTCCGAGGTCACCTCGTGCGCCGAGGAGGACGTGTTCGTGGTGGGCGCGGCCAACTCCGCCGGGCAGTCGGCGGTGAACCTGTCGCGCACGGCTCGCAGCGTGACGATGCTCGTGCGCGGGCCCTCGATCGAGGCGTCGATGTCCGCCTACCTCGTCGAGCAGGTCCGCGAGCGGGCGAACATCGAGGTGCTCACCTGCACCGAGGTGGCCGGGGCGCGCGGCGGCGAGCACCTGCGCTCGATCGTGCTGCGCGACCGGGACAGCCGCCTGGAGCGCGAGGTCGAGGCCCACCACGTGTTCGTCTTCATCGGCGCCGCACCGCGCACCGGCTGGCTCGACGGCGTCGTGGAGCGCGACGAGCACGGCTTCGTCAAGGCCGGCCCGGACCTGCTCGTGGACGGCCGCCGCCCGGCGGGCTGGACCCTCGAGCGCGACCCCTATCACCTGGAGACGTCCCTGCCGGGGGTGTTCGTCGCCGGCGACGCGCGCGCCGACTCCGTCAAGCGCGTCGCCTCCGCGGTGGGCGAGGGCGCCATGGCCGTCATGCTCGTGCACCGCTACCTGGCGCGCTCGTGAGCGCCCCCCCTGCCACCACCGCCGTGGACCCCGCGGAGCTGCGCACCCTGTTCCTGTTCGAGCGCCTCGACGACGCGCAGCTCGCGCGGTTCGCCGCCGCCGGGCGCACCGCGGAGGTGGCGCCGGGCTGGCTGTACCGCGAGGGCGAGCCCGCCCGGGAGTTCTTCGTGCTCCTCGACGGCGCCGTGGCGCTGCACCGGCGGGTCGGTGAGGACGAGGTCGAGGTGGGCCGCACCCGCCAGCGCGGCGTGTACGCCGGCGCGTGGGAGGCCTACCTGGGCGAGGACGCGCCCGAGGCGTACAGCAGCTCGCTGCGGGTCCTGGAGCGCTCGCGGTTCCTCGCGCTGCCCGCCGCCGAGTTCGGTGGCGCGGTGCGCGAGTGGTTCCCCATGGCGGTGCACCTGCTGGAGGGGCTGCGGCTGGGCCTGACCGAGGCGCAGGAGCTGGTCAGCGCCCGCGAGCGCCTGCTGGCGCTGGGCTCGCTGACCGCGGGCCTGACCCACGAGCTGGGCAACCCCGCCGCCGCCCTCAGCCGCACCGTCGCGCAGCTGCAGGCGCAGGTCGAAGCCCTCGACGGCGCGCTGACGCACCTGGTGCCCGGGGGTGAGCGGCTGGCCGCGGCTCTGACGCAGCTGCGCGCCGGGGCGCGCGCCCCCGCCTCCGGCGACGTCCTGGCGCGCGCGGACGCCGAGGACGAGCTGGTGGAGGAGCTGGAGGGTGCCGGGCTGCCGGGCGGCGACGCCGGGGACCTGGCCGCGGTGCTCGCCGACGCCGGGGTGGGCCCGCAGCAGCTCGACGCGTTCACCGCCGCCGCCGGTGTGCCCGCCGATCGTGCGGTGCCGTGGCTGGCGCGCTCCCTGGCCGTGGAGACGCTGCTCGGCGAGGCCGCCGCCGCCAGCGCCCGCATCAGCGCGCTGCTGGCCTCCGCGGGCAGCTACGCCTCGCTGGACCGGGCGCCCGTCCGCTGGGTGGACGTGCGCCAACTGCTCGACGCCAGCGTCGACATGCTCGGCGCGGGCGCCGGCCGGGGCACCGGCGCGGCGCGGATCGTGCGCGAGTACGCCGACGACGTCCCGCAGGTCCTCGGCCACGCCGGGGAGCTGACGCAGGTGTGGACGAACCTGCTCGACAACGCCCTCGACGCCCTCGCCCCGGTCCCCGAGCACCGGGGCACGGTGACGCTGCGGGTGCGTGGCGAGGGGACCGCCCACGGCCGCGCCGTCGTCGTGGAGGTCGCCGACGACGGCCCCGGCGTGCCCGCCGACGTGCTGCCGCGCGTGTTCGACCCGTTCGTCACCACCAAGGGCGTCGGCGAGGGCACCGGCCTGGGCCTGGACATCGCCTGGCGCGTCGTCGTGCAGCGCCACCGCGGTGAGCTGACCGTCACGAGCGAGCCGGGCCGCACCGTCTTCCGGGTGTGCCTGCCGGTGAGCCCGGACGACGCCGACCCCGACCACCCACCAGGAGGAACCGCGCCGTGAGCACGCCAGAGGTCACCGACCCGATCGACCCCGCCGCCCCCAGCGGTCCCGGCTGCGCGGACTGCGACGCCACCTCGCCGCAGGGCTGGTGGTTCCACCTGCGCCGCTGCGCGGCGTGCGGGCACGTGGGCTGCTGCGACTCCTCACTCGGGCAGCACGCGCGCGCTCACGCCACCGCCACCGGCCACCCCGTGGTGCGCAGCTACGAGCCGGGCGAGGGGTGGTTCTACGACTTCACCACCGACGTCACGTACCGCTCCGGCCCGGACCTGGCGCCGCCGCAGCACCGCCCGCGGGAGCAGAGCGCCCCCGGACCCGCCGAGCGCGTCCCCGCCGACTGGCGCTCCCGCCTGCACCGCTGACCTCCGCGCCCCGCTCCCTCCCGCCCACCCGTGCGGCGCGACCGCGGGCGGGTCGGGGTGTCCGGGAGGACCCCGGGGACGCCCTAGCCTTCGTGCGCCCGGGGCGTGCGCCGCGGGGGAGCGGCGAGCGGAGGAGACGGGATGGCGGGGATCGGCTGGCGGGTGCACGGCGACGGGCGGGAGGTGCGGCCGGGCGCGGTCGTGGCGCCCGGGGAGCGGCTCAGCTGGCCGCGCACCACCGGGATCGGCCTGCAGCACGTCGTGGCGATGTTCGGCTCCACGATCCTGGTGCCGGCCATCACCGGGTTCCCCGCCGCCACGACGCTGTTCTTCTCCGCCGTCGGCACGGTGCTGTTCCTGCTCGTCACCGGCAACCGGCTGCCCAGCTACCTCGGCTCGTCGTTCGCGTTCATCGCGCCGATCTCCGCGGCCACCGCCACCGGCGGGCAGGCCGTCGCCGCCGGCGGGATCCTGCTGACGGGTGTGCTGCTGGCGCTCGTCGGGGCCGTCGTGCACCTGGCGGGCTCGCGCTGGATCGACGCGCTGATGCCGCCGGTGGTCACCGGCACGATCGTGGCGCTCATCGGGCTGAACCTGGCCCCCACCGCGTGGGGCACCTGCCAGCCGGACGGCTCGTGCTCCGGTTTCCGTGCCGCGCCCGTCACCGCCCTGGTGACCCTCGGCGCGATCGTGCTGGCGACCGTCCTGTTCCGCGGGATGCTCGGGCGCCTGGCGATCCTCGTCGGCGTCGTCGTCGGGTACGCGTGCGCGCTGCTGCGCGGTGAGGTCGGCTTCGAGCGGGTCCGCTCGGCCGCGTGGGTGGGCCTGCCGGACTTCACCGCGCCGTCCTTCGACGTCGGCGTCCTGGGGTTGTTCCTGCCGGTCGTGTTCGTCCTCATCGCCGAGAACGTCGGCCACGTGAAGTCGGTGGCCGCGATGACCGACACGGACATGGACCCGCTGACCGGGCGGGCGCTGCTCGCCGACGGTCTGGCCACCACCCTGGCCGGGGCCGGCGGCGGTTCCGGCACCACCACCTACGCGGAGAACATCGGCGTCATGGCCGCCACGAAGGTGTACTCCACCGCCGCCTACTGGGTCGCGGCGGCCGCGGCCCTGCTGCTGAGCTTCTCGCCGAAGTTCTCCGCGCTCGTGGAGTCCGTGCCGGCCGGGGTCCTCGGCGGGGCCGCCACCCTGCTGTACGGGATGATCGGCGTGCTCGGTGCGCGCATCTGGGTGCAGAACCGCGTGGACTTCTCCGACCCGGTGAACCTGACCACCGCCGCCGTCGCCCTCGTCGTGGGCATCGCGAACTTCACGTGGGTGCCCTCGGAGGGGCTGGAGTTCCAGGGCATCGCCCTGGGGACCGCGGCCGCCGTGGGCCTGTTCCACCTCATGCGGGCGGTCGCGCGCCGTCGCGGCACCTCCCAGGAGGCGGCCAGCCCGGCGTCGGTGCCGGGCGGCAGCGAGCTCGACGGGCGCTGAACGCACACCGCGCGCCCCGGCGTGTGCCGGGGCGCGCGGTGCGGTGCGGGGTGGGCCGGGCGTCAGTCGGGCAGCGGGCCGTCCTCGGCGCTGCGCTCGGGGCTCACGTTGCTGCCCTGCTCCTCGCCCTGCGGGCCGGTGCCCGGGGCCGTGGGGGGTGCTCCGGTGCCGGGGTCCGCGGCGGGGACCTCGACCTCGCCGGCGTCCTTCTCGTGCGGGGTGAAGGGCTCCATCATCGACACGGTCGTCTCCTCCTGGGGTCGATCGGTACCCCTCCACCCGACCACGTCCGTCCCCGGTCCGCGACCGGGGACGGACGTGGTTCAGGCCCGGTTCACGAGATGATCGCGTAGAGGATCCAGACGAGGCCGAAGGACATCAGCCCGACCGCCGTGGCGATGACGCTCCACGTGCGCAGGGTCGTGGCGGTGTCCAGGCCGAGGAAGCGGCCCACCAGCCAGAACCCGGAGTCGTTGACGTGGGAGAAGGAGATCGCCCCGGCGGCGACGGCGACGGTGATGCAGGCCAGCTGCAGCGCCGACAGCGTCGGGTCGGCCGCCACCGCGGGCGCCAGCAGACCCGCGGCCGTCGTGCCGGCCACCGTCGCCGAGCCCTGCGCCACCCGCAGCGCCACCGCGATGATGAACCCGGCGAGGATGATCGGCAGCCCGGCGGCGTTGAGGCCGTCGGCGAGCGCGCCGCCGATGCCGGTCACCGTGAGCACGCGGCCGAACATGCCGCCGGCGCCGGTGATGAGGATGATCGAGCACACGGGCGCCAGGGCGTCGTCGACGAGGTCCTCCATGCGGGAGCCGACCTTGCCGCGGTTGGGGCGCACGACCAGCAGCAGCAGCGCCAGGACGCTGGTGATGAGCAGGGCCACCGGGGTGGCGCCGATCAGCCGCAGGACCACGACGAGCGCGTTGTCCTCGTCCACCCCGTAGTTGGTGACGGCCGTGTTCGAGGCGGTGCCGCCGAAGATGAGGACCAGCGGCAGCAGCAGCACGAGCAGGATGACGCCGAAGCGGGGGCGCGGCTGGTCGGTCGACGGGGCCCCCAGCAGTTCCGGCACGGGCAGGAACGGGGTGCGGCGGGCCAGCACGAGCGCCAGGCGGTACCCGGCGACGTACCAGGTGGGCAGGCCCACGAGGAGCGCGACCACCAGGGTCAGGCCGACGTCCGCGCCGAGGATCCCGGAGGCCGCGACCGGGCCGGGGTGCGGCGGGACCAGCGCGTGCATCGTGAGGAACGCACCCGCGGCGGGCAGCGCGTAGAGCATGAGCGAACCGCCCAGGCGACGCGCCACCGTGTAGATGATCGGCAGCATGACGACGAACGCGGCGTCCAGGAAGATCGGGAAGCCGTACAGCAGCGAGGCCACCGACAGCGCCAGCGGCGCCCGCTTCTCGCCGAAGCGGTCCACGAGGGTGTCGGCGAGGACCTGCGCCCCGCCGGAGGTCTCGACGATGCGGCCGAGCACGGCACCGAAACCCACGAGGAGGGCGACGGTGGCCAGCGTGCTGCCGAACCCGCCGGTGAGGACGCCGACGAGCTCACCGGTGGGGATGCCGGCGACGAGGGCCGTCAGCAGGCTGACGATGACGAGCGAGTAGAACGCGTGCAGCCGCACCTTGATGATGAGCACGAGCAGCAAGGCGATCGCCAGGACGGCGGTGATGACGAGGAAACCCGTGGAGCGCGGCGAGGTGATCTCGGCGGCCTGCGCGGCGAGCGCAGCGGGCAGGGACGTGGACATGCGGACGGAACCCTTCGTGGGTGACGGACGCGCCGACCCTACCCGCCGTTTTCTATAGGATCCGCCGCCTCCGGACGCGCGACGGCCCACCGCCCCGGTGGGGGCGGTGGGC
>NZ_JBJLRI010000054.1:0-29059 GCF_050871405.1 Kineococcus esterisolvens | reverse complement strand
GGGCCCGGAGAGCACAGTGCTGACCCGCCGGCCGCCACCACCACCGAGCCTGCCAGAACAGGACCGGCTGCACCCATGAGGAGAGCACGAAGGGTCCAGGTGGGTACAGCGGAAAGGCTTGGTCGCCACCATCGTGACCGGCCAGGCCCTACGTGCCCCAACGCTTCCGGTTCCCGGTCCCAGCAGCTGCCTCACAGCACTACTGACAAAGCCTCACTACTGACAAAGCCTCAGTCACTCCAGAACGTTTGCAGTGCTCACTCGTCGTTGATGCGATTCGGTTTGCGCGGTACGCCTACCGGTGGTTTATCCGCCTATTGCGGCCGGCGCTCTTGGATGGGCCGGGGGAATTTCACGGGTGACCCCAGTAGGCCTCGAGTTCAGGAGCTGAGTAGCCCTCCTCGCAGGGGATGCCATTTGAGTCGGCATCCATGCGGCTCGGTTGCCCCTCGGCCAGCCAGTACTGGACGGCGTCGGAGTAGCTGGCTCCTTGGCTGATCAGATCCCGGCAGAACAGCCCGCTCGAGTAGTTCGACGCGGTTTCCCCAGTCTCCGAAGATTGGCTCGGCGCGTACACCGTTTCGCAAGGAATCCCGTTGGAGTCGACGTCCATGCGGCCAGGGCGTCCATGGTACGCCCAGTACCGCGTGGCGTCGCTGAACGAGTATCCGTGCGCCATAAGATCCGCGCAGCGAAGTCCCTCGGGTTCACTGAGCACGTTCAATGCGGTTTCAAAATCTGGCTGAATGTTCCGAGAGGAGCAGGTGCCGCGCCGCAAGGCTGCCGACCTGCCGCCGCAGGTCATGGCGAAGTACTCCGGTTCAGATCCGGCTGGCGAACGCCAGTAGAGAGAGTCGCAAGCAAAATCGTCGTTCTCGGCGCAGGCCTGGCGGAACGGATCCGACTCAGATCCGCTCGGCCCCTCCGCCTCGATCGTGTCGGTGCAATCAACATCGACAGATTGAGGATTTTCGATGATTGCCTGTACGTGAGCCCTTAGGGTGGCCGCCGTGTAAGCCATGGGGACGATCTGAAGCCCTTGCGGGTTCATATCAATCAGCGTTGCGACGCCGGCAACAGATCCGGCCGGAGTGAGCACAGGTCCACCGCTGTTTCCCTTGTCGAACGCGCCGTCGGTGCGTATCGCGCTCCTCTGGCCGTTATTGGACTCGAAACTCACAATTGCTCCGGGTACAGCTGAGAAGCTGTGTTCGGGTAATGGGTATCCAAGTCCAAGGAGGTGCTGACCCTCGGCAAGCTCAGAAGGGTCTGCCCACTCGAGGGCATCGACGTCGAGTTCCTCGGTGACTTCAATGACGGCGACGTCGGGACTGGTGCGCCAGCCGATCACTCGACCTGCCTGCTGACGGCCATCGCGGCCGACGAGGACCGGAGACGCGTCGTTCTCAACCACGTGGTGATTTGTAACTAGGTGCCGGGAATCGATGACGAATGCTGTTCCAGTCGAAGTGTAATCGCATCCTTCGGTGTCCACTCGGAAGACGGAGTGTCCGAATCGACTGACCAACTCTTCATCGCTGAAGGCGACCCCGTGCACGTCGGTGGCTGGCTCTTCAGATGCTTGGGCACTGCGCTGTTCGGCGGTGGAGGTCCCGTTGTCGACCGCTAATCCTGTGCAAGCCGTAGTGGCCACAACGAGGAGGCATGGCGCCGCCAGGCGCTTCATCGCAGCGCTAGTAGTGATGAGCGCTGAGTAGCGGTTTAGCACGGACCCTCCGGTCTAGACGGGCCGCGATAGACCCTGCTGGGTTGCAGATGCTAGTGAAAGGGTGGCGTCACATGGCACCAGTGTCACTCGTTCGCAGCAAAGCCATGCTGTATTTTCAGGTTTCGTCGCTCCTGGAAAATGTGCGAGCCCTTGTCAGCGCAAAGAAGCCGCTACTGACAAGGGCTCAGTCTCAAGAGCATCGGGCCATGACATAGCCGGAAGTCCTGCAGGAGCAGATGGACTACTTGATGGTCTCAGCCTCAAGCGAGTAGCCCAGGATTTCACCGACGCTGGTGACCGTGCCGGTGACCGTGACCTCCTGGCCCGCGCTCAGATTGGCTACTTGGTCCAGGAACTCCTTGCCAGTCTGGACCTGCACGCCCGTGAAGACAATGGCGTCAGGCTCAGGATCCAGGGCGAAGTAGTCACCCGAGGCGTCAATGTTGCCGACGAACCCGCTGACGGTGACCCGCTTGCCCTCATAGGTGTTCTTCGCCTTCAGCGCGTTGCCCTCCAGGGCGTCGATCATCTCCTGCGACGAGACGACAACCGCGGGCTCGGCAGGTGCGGGCTCGGCAGGTGCGGGCTCGGCAGGTGCGGGCTCGGCAGGTGCGGGCTCAGCGGGTGCCGGCTCCGCGGGACCGGGCTCGGCAGGTGCTGCAGCGTTGGTCTCCGCCGGGGCAGTGGAGACCTTGCTGCTGTTGTCGCCGCCAAGGGCAGCGGAGCAGGCGCCCACGACGAAGAGGAAGCCGAAGAAGAGCAGGGGAAGCATGAAGCGCTTCTTCTTGTGCCAGGGGCGCTGAGCGCGGCGGTATGCCTTCTCTGCCTGGGCGAGGGCGCGAGCTTCACGCGGGTCCTGCGGGGCTCCGTAGTAGGGGCCCGGATTGCCCTGCGTGTTGTGGGACACGCGACCTCCAATGTAGTTGAGCGCTGACCTGTGCGAGCGCTCTCAGACTACTGCCCAGATGGCATGGTCACGGCAGGATCGGGAAGGTCGGAGGCGGGGTGGTGTGGGCTACTTCCGCCTCCGACAACTCCCTCCTAGTCGCGTCCACGGCGATGCTCGATGGACTTGCATTGATCGACAGGCACGTCTGAGCGGGCTCACGACGTCAGGGGGCGTTGCCGTCACCTGCTGCCGTCATCTGCAGCGACAGGGGCCGCGGACGGAGCATCCTCGCTGGTCAGAGCGGTAGGCCCCGTGGGACTCGAACCCACAACCCGCGGATTATCCGGGAACCCATCATTGGGTATCCCTGGTGGGTGCTCTGACCTGCAAACATGCGCAACCCCTACCCCTGACATCCCTGGCCACGTCCCGTGATCCCCCTCAATCCGGGGGGTAACCGGGGGGTGTCAGCTCTCCTCAAGGCGAGCGACTAACTCGCGACTAGCGTGCAGAGGCCCGCGAAGTGCATGGCGCTGAGCGCTGTATGCGTCATGAATGGGCTGCCGTGCTTGGTTGGAGCGCTACCTACCTCTTGCGTGCTAGGGCACGCATGCGCGTCTGGCGTCTGTCGGCTTGAGTGACTTGACAGAGTGCCCCCAGGGTTGCCCCTGTTGGCTGGGCTGTCGATTGCAATGCCAGTGGTGGACGGGGGTGTCAACATGGTTGGCAACCAACTCTCGCATGAAGGTGGTGGCCTGTGTCGCGCATGCCGAAAGATCCCGAGAACCCTAGCCGCACTCCCTATGCAAGCGTTCGGCAAGAGTTGCGGCGAGAGGTGGGTTTCCACTGTCCTGCCAGTGTCGCTGGAGGGTTTTGTGGAAGTCCCCACCTGACCTGGCACCACTTCGATCCACCATGGCGTGTAGAGCACCACCACCGCCCACAGGGCATGATTGCCCTGTGTCGTGAACATGCCGACAAGGCCGATAATGGTTCCTACACCGACGACCAATTGCGCCGCTGGAAAGCGGAGGGTCGGGGTCGCCATAAGTCTGTGTCTGGTCGATTCGATTGGATGCGTCGAGAGTTGCTGGTGGTTGCGGGCGGGAGTGCCTTCTGGGGATCATCAACCATTCTGATGTGGGAGCTTGAGAAGGCCCTATGGTTCAACCGGAATGAGTATGGAGAGCTGCTTTTGAACCTCTCCCTTCCTAATGATGAAGGAAGGGTGCAGCCTTGCCTTGAAGAGAATACTTGGGTAATCCCTTCTGGGGAGGGCCTTATGGACTTGGTTGCACCTCCGAGTGGCAGAAGTGTAGTTGTGCGGTACGTGAATGGTGGTCATTTTCAAGTCGAATACCTCGATGTTGCGGATGCCCAAGCGCTCGGTGAGCGATTCCCTCACCTGGTCGCAGATCCCAAGTGGCCTCACTATGTCAGCCGGCTTCCCTTCCCTCTGACTGTAGTTCGAATCGAAGATTCAATCGTGGGTGCGCGGGTGCACTTCAGCAAAGACCTTATAGCCATGCTGAGGCGAGATGGAGGTTGGTCCATGTTTCAGGGCAGCATGTTCATGAACATTCCGACGGCCATCTATGTAGGTGATGCGGAACCCCCCGGTGAAGCGGGAATGATTTTGCAGTCTGATAGATCCAGTAGCGCCTTCTTTCGGTCGCCGCATGAATAGTGACTAATGTCTTTATGGTGCATTGCAGGTAGGCCCTCGCTGGCCCCTGGGGGTGTGACCCCTTGAAAGCTTGGCAGGGACCGCCATGTCGTAGCACCTGAGATCGCGCCACGGTTCCAAGGTTGAGCACCTGGCCCCGACAGGAAGGCGTCTGTCTGCATCGGTGCAGGTCAGCGGCACGCAAGGTCCCGGACGGGGAGTCGCCAGCGGCGAGCAAATGGGCCAGAAGCGAGCATGCGCCGGGGATCAAACCGCCGTCTGTGCAGGTCGGTGGCGTGCCGGTGAGCGCTGCTAGCCACGAACGCACGAAAAGTAGGGGAGCCCTGAGCATCGCTGACCGATGCCCGAGGGCTCCCCCTGATGGTGCTGCCTCGCCAGGCGAGGGTGCTGCTAGTGCCTCACGTGGCGCGTGAGGTGACGATGACGGCCCCGACCACCCGGCTGCGAGAGCCAGTCAGGGTGAAGCCTTGCTGGGCGCTCACCCGGTCACCTGGTCACTGGGCGAGGGGCTCACGGGAGACGAGGGTGGCCCGAGCCCTGCACGCCCGGCCTCGCGGGGTGCCTTCCATCGGCTGCACTTCCGTGACCTCTACAGCCTCGACCCGGCCGAGCCCACCGTGGCAAGTGTCCGCCAGGTTGTTGACCACCTTGACGACGCCTCGCGCCAGGTCGTCCGCGCTCCACGGGCAGTGCGGCGACGACGCACCCGCTCCCACTGACAGCTCGGCCACGCGGCGGCGCAGACCTTCCGCGTCGGTGGTGTCGCTGATCTGGCGCGGCTTGCTCACGAGGCCGGTGACGGTGCTCGTGAGAGCACTGGCGTCCCCCGCGCCGATGCGCACGCCTACGGGCCTGTCCATCGCGCTGCCGAACTGTGCCGTCAGACCGTTACGGATGTCGGACTGAAGCTGACCCCAGCGCCAGGCGTCATCGGCTGCTCGGCGGATCTGCGGCACCGGCTCGTGTGCAATGCGGATCTCCAGCGGCAGGACGTCCATGGAAGCTCCGGCAACCTCGCGGTTGCTAACCTGTCGGGCGTTCAGGCGAACGCCCTCAGTCTCCAACATGGCGCTGACGCGGTCCCCATTCAGGGCGCCGTCCCGACTGGACCGGTAGAGAAGCACCTCAACTCCACCGGCGATGCGCCCGTCGATCAGGTCCCGATCAGTTGGCGTGGTCTGCACCACGTAGAGGTGCGGCAGCCTCGCCGGGGCGGACTTCGGTCGCATCGCCGTGACGGTCACCGGAAGGCCGGCGGCGTCTCCGATGGTCGGGGCGACCGCTTCGGCCACCTCGGTTGCCGTGTTGATGACTGCCTGCTCGGCTCGCTGGACGGCCTGAGCCAGGGCATGCGTCTGACGACGGCGCCGCTCGGCCTCCTGTTCGGCGGAGGTGATGGCGGCGGTGTTCTCGGCCTGTGTCCGCTGCGCTTCCGCGAGCGCCACGCGCGAAGCCTCGGCGGCGTCCCGCTCGGTCTTGGTCATCGGCTTGACCTGAACTGCGGTCATAGTTGTCCCTCCTTCATCGGTAGGGCCTTCGGCCCCGGTGTGGTGGTTGCTGGCGATGCCGTCTTCTGGGGCCTTCGGCCCCGTGCTCGCTCTCGCCGTTGCTGGGGCCTTCGGCCCCCATCGGTTCGCCGCTGCCGGTGAGTGCGTTGCTGCTGACCGGGCTTGCTGGCGATGCCGTCTTCTGGGGCCTTCGGCCCCGTGCCTGCTCTTGCCGCCTGCCGCTGAGCGGCATAGCTGGCGAGGTGTGTGCTGGGCTTTCCTCGCTGACTGGCTGCCGCGTGTGGCGCTTCACCTATGAGAAGACTCAAGAAGGGCGGGCTCCTGACCTGCGGTGATGCCCCCGTTTCTTGGCCCTCACGGTCAAGGTGGTTGACTCTCACAGTGAAGGTTCGGCCTGTTCCTTGACCCTCACGGTCAAGGGTTCACCTGAGGACCTCACACCGCTGGGCTGTGCGCCCTCCCCCTCGGAACTTCGTGGACGGCAGCAGCAGGCACGTTGTGGTTGAGCCCTCGGTCAGGTACCCCCGGCGCTCGGCAAGCCGAATGGCCCTAGTGACAAGTGAGCCCCCTTGGCGACGCACCTCGCCGGTCGTCGTATCGACCGAGCCCAGCACGTCGGCCAGCTCGCCCCTGCGGAAGTGAGCGTGTCCGTTCTGGCTCGCTCGCCCCATCGCGGCGAAGAACACCCGCGTGACCAACGGGGTGACTTCCTCCGACCGAGCAAGGCGCAGCATCTCGTCTTGGTTGGCCATGACGAATGGAACGCCTGGAGCGAAACCGACCTTGCCCACAGCCTGAGCGCTCAAGCGACCTCACCGGCCGGAGACATTGCCACGGTTTCCAGGTCGCCCCGCGGGCTGAGCCTCCCCTGGCTGGCCCTGTGTGGGCCGTCAATGTGGCTGTCAGAAGTTGGGGCTACCCGAGTGCCCCTCTCGGCTGGCGGCCACATTGACGGGGCTCCTGTGGACGATCGGGGCAGGGTCCGCCAAGGCCCCGAGGTGGCGCCGGGGAAGGTGGCGACGATGGGAGCGCACGCCGTGCACGGTGAGTGCTCCACCCTGGCGAATCCGAGCTGGTGCCCCCATGCAAGTTGAGCCGCGCAGCGGGTGCAAATGAGGGCTCGCTCGTACTGACGGCAACGACGCTGCCACGCGACCGCCTGCTGCGGCGTCTCGGGAGCATCGTCGTGGCGGGGGCTCAAGCGGCCACCGTCGCAACGGTCGCGTCGGCTTCGCACTGCTCGACGTCCGCAAGTCGGTAGCGGACGGCCCTGCCCAGCTTGACGTAGGGCACCCCTCGACCAGCAGAGCGCTCGTTGGCGAGCCACTGCACACCGCAGCGCCAGCGCGCCGCGAGATCCCGTGTCGTGAGCAGAACGTTCGTAGTCCCGGCTGCTGTCATGTGAACCTCCTGGAGTCCGTGGTTGTCCGTATGCACTGACACTAACAGGGGGTCGATGGACTTCGTTACCGCTCGGGAGCAGTCGTTACATGGTTGTTACAATGGACCCGCACTATTGTGGTCCATACGGACTACCGATAGGGTCAGGGCATGACGACGCTTGAGAGGGTGATGGCGGCCATGCGCAGCGCCGAGGCCGTCGAGACAGATGGCGCGTCTGGCTACTACGTTGCCTTGCGGCACGCCTCGTACAGGGTCGCTTTCCACCTGAGCCGCGAGGGGGCCAGTGGTGAGTGGTTGGCGCAGACCTTCACCGTGCAGCCTGAGGGCGTCGAGTCGCTGACGGGCAGCAGCATCCGGGCGCTTCCAATCGGCCAGCTACTCGCGCGAGCGCGGTCGCTCGCATCAGCAGCGGCGCGAGGCGGTGTCAGTAAGCGCCGGACGGGCAAGTCGCCACGACTGGCGCGCCCGTCTGAGGTCCAGCTCTCGACCTTCCTGCGGGACGGCAGAGGCGGGCCCGCCCGTAGCGACCTTGACTACGCACGCCTCGCGCTTGAGTACGTGCTGCGAGTAGAGGACGGCGACCGGGCCCCCGCGGTGTCTCTTGCGAACCAGTACGGCAGCACTCCTGGTACGTGGACGAATCGCATCACCGAGGCCAGAAGGCGGGGTCTGCTGACGCCAGTCAAGCGAGGCGAGTCGGGTGGGCGGCTTACAGAGCAAGCCGAGCAACTGCTGTTCGGCAACGACCCGACGGACGACGAGACGGAGGATGTGTAATGGCTCGACCGCGGATGGCGCTGGGGGAGTGGGGGAGCGTCTCGGTCACCGGCCAGGTGCGCGGGGCTGACGGTCGCTTTCGCAGTGCTGGCGAGGGGGTGCGCAAGGTCGATCGCTGGCGCGCTCGGGGCAAGGTGCGCGACCTCGACGGTGTGGTCAGGGACGTCGAGCGCTACGGCACCACCAGGGCCGGTGCCAGACGTGAGCTTGAATCGGCACTCAGGGAGCGGGTAACCCCCGCTGCCGCTGACGCCGCGATCGGTGGAGACACGCTGGTCAAGGACGCCGCCGAGGTGTGGCGGGCTGAGATCGACGCCGACGGAAGGCTGTCGGCCAACACCCGGAAGGTGTACCTCAACGCGCTCGCACTGCACATCATCGGGCGCGACACCCCGAGCCCGCTGGCGAACCTCGCCATACGTGAGGTGAAGGTGAGTACCGTCGAGCGGTTCCTGCGCAGGGTGTCCAGCGAGAGTGGACCCTCAGCGGCGAAGATGTGCCGCTCTGTGCTGCGGGCACTGTTGGACTTGGCGGTCAAGCACGACGCCATCGCTCACAACCCCGTGCGCTCGCTGGGCAAGGTGGTCGCTCCCGCACGCGACCGGCGCGAGAGCGTGAGGGACGGACAGCGAGCGTTCACCCGTGAGGAACGGGACGCCGTGCTCGCACTGGCCGATTCGCAGCCGCGAGCGGTCAGTCGTGACCTCGGGGACCTGCTGGCCTTCCTCGCCGGAACCGGGGCCCGCATCGGTGAGGCGTGCGCGGTGCGTTGGTCGGCGCTGAACTTGGCCGAGGGAACCGCTCAGCTCGGGCCCACGGTGGTCGCTCCCAAGGGGAAGGGCCCAGTCATTCAAGAGGTGGGCAAGACCAAGGCGGCTGCCCGCGTCGTCCGCCTGTCCGAGTGGCTGACGGCCCGGCTGCTGGACCGCCAGGTGGGCGCCTATCCGAACGAGTGGGACGTGGTGTTCCCCTCGCCGCTGGCGAAGCTGCGCGACCCGTCCAACACCAGCAAGCATGTCCGCGCCCTACTGGACGACGCCGGGATGCAGTGGGCCACCTCGCACACCTTCCGCAAGACCGTCGCCACCTGGCTCGACGCCGCCGGGGCCTCGGGCAGGGAGACGGCCAACCAGCTCGGGCACGCCCGCCCGAGCATGACCCAAGACGTCTACATGTCCCGGCGCACGATCACCGAGCACGCCGCAACCGCGCTGTAGGGGGCCGCAGCGACAAGCAAAGAGGGGGGTAAGAGGGGGGTGGGTCCATTCGGGCTCGACTGAGCGGCACTGCCGCATAGCGTCTTCGCAGGTCAGAAGCTCAAGGGTGTGGGCCCCCAGGGGCTCGAACCCTGAACCCGCGGATTAAAAGTCCGCTGCTCTGCCAGTTGAGCTAGAGGCCCTCGCGGTCGCCCGCACCGGGCAGCCTAGCCGCCCCACCCGCACGGTGGCGCACGGTCGGCACCCCCGGTAAACGCTTGCCACCCGTAGGCGCCCCGCCCAGGATGACCGCGTGACCGCGCTCACCCTGCACCCGGACCGCCTGCTGCCGGCCGACCCCACGACGCGCGGCATCGCGCGCGAGCTGTACCAGCAGGTCCGGGACCTGCCGATCACCTCCCCGCACGGGCACGTGCCGGCGCGGTGGCTGGCCGAGGACGCCGCGTTCGAGGACCCCACGTCGCTGCTCCTGACACCCGACCACTACGTCACCCGCCTCCTGCACGCGCAGGGCGTGAGCCTCGCCGACCTGGGGGTGGGGGTGGCGGACCCGACGCCGCAGCAGCGGCGCGGGGCGTTCCGGCTGCTGTGCGCGCACTGGCCGGTCTTCCGCGGCACTGCGGTCAAGACGTGGCTGGAGGCGCAGCTCGTCGAGGTCTTCGGCGTCGACGTCGTCCCCTCCGCCCGGACCGCGGACGACGTGTACGACGCGATCGCCGAGCGGCTGCGCACCCCGCAGTTCCGCCCGCGGGCCCTCTTCCAGCGCTTCGGCATCGACGTGCTGGCCACCACCGACGACCCGTGCGACGACCTGCGCCACCACCGGGCGCTGCTGGACGACCCGCAGTGGGGCGGGCGCGTGGTCCCCACCTTCCGGCCCGACGCGTACCTCGAGGCGGGCCGGCCGGGCTGGGGCGAGCGCGTCGAGGCGCTGGGCGCCTGCGCCGGCGTGGACACCGGCACCCCGGCCGGCTGGGTGGCGGCCATGGTCGAGCGCCGCGCCTTCTTCCGCGCCCACGGCGCCGTCTCCAGCGACCACGCGCACGCCGACGCCCGCGCCGAACCGCTGGAGGCGCGCGAGGCGGAGCGGCTCTACGCCGCCGCCCGCGCGGGGCGGACCACCCCTGCCGAGGCCGACGCGCTGCGCCGGCACCTGCTGTTCGAGCAGGCGCGCATGGCCGCCGACGACGGCATGGTCATGACGCTGCACCCGGGAGTGTGCCGCGACCACCACGCCGCCACCGCGCAGCGGTACGGCACGGACGTCGGCGCGGACATCCCCACGACCGTCGAGTTCACCCGCGCCCTGCGGCCCGTGCTCGACGCGTTCGGCACCTCGCCCGGCTTCCAGCTCGTCCTCTTCACGATCGACGAGACGACGTGCTCGCGGGAGCTGGCGCCGCTGGCCGGGTTCTACCCGTCCGTGTACGTGGGCGCCCCCTGGTGGTTCATCGACGCCCCCGACGCGATCACCCGCTACCGCCGGGCGGTCACCGAGACGGCCGGCTTCGCGCGGACCTCCGGCTTCATCGACGACACGCGCGCCTTCCTGTCCATCCCCGCGCGGCACGACACCAACCGCCGGGTCGAGTGCGGCTACCTCGCCGAACTGGTCGCCCAGCACCGCCTCACCCTGGACGAGGCCGCGGAGACGGCCGTGGACCTGGTCGTCGCCCGGCCCCGGGAGGCCTTCAAGCTGTGAGCGGCCCGCGCGCGGAGCTCGCGCCGAGGTGCCGCGCCGGCAGCCGTGGGGTAGGGATTCGGGGTGAGCACACAGGCGGGGACCACCCCGGAGGTCCAGGTCACGGGCCTCAGACGCGCGATCAGCGGCAAGCTGCTGTTCCTCTTCATCCTCGGCGACGTCCTCGGCGCCGGCATCTACGCCCTCGTCGGCGTGCTGGCCGGGGAGGTCGGCGGCGCGATCTGGGTGCCGTTCACCGTGGCCCTGGTCCTGGCGACGCTGACGGCCGCCTCCTACGCGGAGCTGGTCACCAAGTACCCGAAGGCCGGGGGAGCGGCGGTGTTCGCGCAGCGCGCCTTCCGGCGGCCGGTCGTCTCCTTCCTCGTCGGCTTCTCCATGCTCGCCGCGGGTGTCACCAGCGTCGCCGGGCTGGCGATCGCGTTCTCCGGCGACTACCTCGGCGCGCTCGTGGACGTGCCGGCCCTGCCGGCCGCGCTGGTCTTCTTGGCCCTCGTGGCGCTGCTCAACATGCGCGGGATCAAGGACTCGCTGCGCGCCAACGTCGCCATGACGGTGATCGAGGTCGGCGGCCTGCTGCTGATCGTGGCCCTCGCCGCGGTGGTGCTGGGCCGCGGTGACGGCGACCCCGCCCGCACCCTGGAGTTCGCGCCCGGTCGGTCGGCCGTCGCCGGGATCCTCGCCGCCTCCGTGCTGGCCTTCTACTCCTTCGTCGGTTTCGAGACCTCCGCGAACGTCGCCGAGGAGGCCGTGGACCCCTCGCGCACCTACCCGCGCGCCCTGTTCGGCGGCCTGGCCGTCGCCGGCGTCGTGTACGTGCTCGTCGGCCTGGCGGTCTCCACCGCGGTGGCGCCGGACCGGATCGCCTCGTCCTCGGGGCCGCTGCTGGAGGTCGTGCGGGTCGCCGACGTCGGCCTGCCCGGGTGGCTGTACTCGCTGATCGCGCTCATCGCCGTCGCCAACGGCGCACTGCTGACCGCGATCATGTGCAGCCGACTAACCTACGGCATGGCCGAGGAGGGGCTGCTGCCGCGCGTGCTGGGCCGCGTCCTGCCGAACCGCCGCACCCCGTGGGTGGCGATCGTCGTGACCACCCTGGTGTCGATGGCGCTGATCCTCACCGGCGACCTCGCCGACCTCGCCGCGACCGTCGTGCTGCTGCTGCTGTTCGTGTTCATCAGCACGAACGTCGCCGTGCTGGTCCTGCGCCGCGACCGCGTCGGTCACCGGCACTACCGCGCCCCCACCGTCCTGCCGGTGCTCGGCGTCGTCGCCTGCGTGGCGCTGCTGACCCAGCAGGAGGCCGGCGTGTGGCTGCGCGCCGCGATCCTCCTCGCCGTCGGCGCGCTGCTGTACGCGGTGGCCCGCCGTGCCGTGCCCGCCGAGCAGCGGGCGCGCGCCGGCCGCTGACCCGCCCACCCGCCCACCGGGACACCGGGACACCGGGACACCGGGACGACGACGGCCCCGCCCCTCGAGCAGAGGGGCGGGGCCGTCGTCGTGTCGCGGAGCGGTGGGCTCAGAAGGCGGCGGGGTCGGTGCCGGCGCGCACACCGGTGCCGGTGCGCTGCTCCTGCGCCGCGCGGGACGCCTGCTGCTGCTGCTGAGCGCGCTGCTGCTCCATCGCCTGGGCGTACTGCTGCTTCACCGCGTCCATGTCCAGCGCGCGGACCTGGTCGATGAGCTGCTCCAGGGCGGCTTCCGGCAGCGCACCCGGCTGGCCGAACACGGGGATGCCGTCGCGGTACGCCACGAGCGTCGGGATCGACGTGATGCCGTACCGGGCGGCCAGCTGCTGCTGGTCCTCCGTGTCCACCTTCGTGAACGCGATGTCGGTGTGCTTCTCCGACGCGCGCTCGAACACCGGCCCGAACTGGCGGCACGGGCCGCACCACTCCGCCCAGAAGTCGATCAGGACGATGCCGTCCTTGACGGTCTCGTCGTGCGTCTCCAGGGTCAGCGCCTGAGTGCTCATGCCTGCACCCAACCACGGCGACGCCGGGAGGCTTCCCGGCACCTCCTCGACGGGACCGGCCCGGCGTGGCCGGCGGCCCGGTTCAGCGGGGCCGGCGGCCCGTGAGGGCCAGCAGCTCCTCCTGCGCGCTCGCGTCCTGCGGTGCGGGCAGCGCGGGGCCGAAGACGCCCCACGCGCGCCACTCCTCGGCGTGGACCCGCAGGTACGACAGCAGCGGGTCCACCAGCGCCGGCTCCAGCCGGTCGTCCACGCCGATCAGCCGCGCGATCTCCACCGCCCGCAGCGCGCGGAAGGAGATCACCTGCCACAGGTAGTCGCGGGCGCTGTAGTCGCCGAAGGAGCAGTGCACGGTGCGGTCCAGGTCGTCCAGGGCGCGCGCGGCGGCGATCGCGTCCTGCGCGATCCGCTCGAACGCGGCGACCGGGTCGGCGCCCAGCAGGTCGCCGCGGTGGGCGTCCTCGCCGACCTCGGCCATCGTGCGCCCGGCGAGCATCGCCGGCACCCACGCGTCGTCGTAGGCGTGGTAGCCCACCAGTTCACGCAGCGTCGGGTCGCTGCCGGGGTCGCTCGTGGTCACGACGCCGCGGGTGCGCAGGTCCCACTGGTCCTCGCGGACCTGCCGGACCACGGCCAGCAGCGCCTCGTCCGCCAGCACGAAGACGGTGCGCTCGTCGGTGCCCGCGGGGGCGGTGGTGGTCTGGGGGGTGGTCGTCCCGGTCACGGTGTCCTCCTCGTCGATGGGGTGCTCCGCAGTGCGGTGATCGCCACGCTAGGGACGAAAGGCGTCAGGACGTGTCGGGCTTCGGGACGGGTCCCGCCGACGCACCGGCCGGATCCTGAGTTGCCGACCCGCCCGTGCGGTGATCGACTGTTCCCGGAGCGAGCGTTCCCGCCCGCGGTCGAGCAGGTGCCGCGCCGGGCGGCTCACTCGCCGCGCACCGCCGCAGTCGAAACACCGGGCTGACGGCCCACGGCGCCCACCGCGCCGCGGGAACCCGCTCCCCACCGACGAAAGACCCCCGTCAGCAGACGAGGGCCCCGCACGACGAACCACGGGAGACCACATGGCAACGACCGGACCGAACGACCTCGCCCGCGACACCCGCCGCGCCAGCGGCAAGGGCCTCGGTGTCGCCGCCCTCGGCGTCGTCGTCCTCAACATCTCCCCGTTCCTGGACTGGGTGCAGTTCGACGGCACCGCCCAGGGGCGCGTCGGCTACGAGACCGACTCCCTCGTGCCCTTCACCGCCTACCTCGGCATCGGCTTCCTGCTGGCGCTGGCGTACGCCCACAAGCGCGCCCGCCGCGGTCAGCACCGCGGCCTGACCCTGGCCTCCATGGCCGTGGCGCTGGCCACGACCCTGCAGTGCATCGCCTTCGCCGTGCACCCCATGGGTGGGCTGGAGCGCGGTGACGCCCTCACCCCGGAGATCGGCGTCTACGTCGGCATCCTCGGTGCGGCGATCTGGGCGATCGGCTCCGGTCTGCTCGCCAAGGAGGTCGAGGGTGACGACGACACCGTCGACGTCCGCCCCGGGATGGACCGCGCCGCCCGCAGCTGAGCCACGCCGCCAGGGCCCCTCACCGCAGCAGCGGTGAGGGGCCCTGCTCGTACAGGCAGGCCGTCGCCCGCGCTCTCGCGGCGACGGCCTCCCGCACGTCCGCGGGCGCGAGGACCTCCACGTCGGGACCGAAACCCAGCAGCGTCGTCAGCGCCCACTCGCGCGCGTCGAAGGCCACCAGCAGCTCCACCCGGCCCGCCGCGTCGAGCGGCAGGCCGTCCGCCACCACCGGCAGGTGCGGCTGCGCCGACGCCGACGCGACCCGCCGCAGGCCGGGCAGCGCCCGCGGGTGCGCCCGCACCGTCACCTCCAGCGCCTCGCGCGCCGCCTCGGCCCGCGCCAGGTGCTCGCGCCAGGCCCGGTCCAGGTCGAAACCCGCCGGCCGCCGCACCGGTTCGTCCAGCACCCGCACCGCGTCCAGCCGCGACACCCGGTAGGTGCGCAGTTCCCCCTCCCGCTGCGCCAGCAGGTACCACTCGCCCTTCAGCACCAGACCCAGCGGGTCCAGGACGCGTTCGGTGGTCTCCCCGGTGCGTCGGTGGTGGCGCACCCGCACCCGGCGGTCGTCCCACACCGCCCGCGCCAGCGCCACCAGCGCCGGCGCCGGCTCGGCCGTGCCGAACCACCGGTCGGTGTCCAGGTGGAAGCGTGAGGACACCCGCTGCGCGCGCTCGCGACCCTCCGGGGTGGTGCCGGCCAGCAGCTTCAGCTGCGCCCCGCCCACCACGTCGGCGAACCCCAGGTCCTGCGCGACGCCGCCCAGGCCCAGGAACGTGACCGCCTCGGCCTCCGCGGCCGACAGCCCGCTCGTGCGGTGCCGGTAGCCGTCGGCGATGCGGTACCCGCCGGCGACACCGCGCACCGACACCACCGGCACCCCCGCCGCGACCAGTTCGGCGACGTCGCGCTGCACGGTGCGCTCGGACACCTCGAGGCGCTCGGCCAGCTCCCGGGCCGTCACCAGCGGCCGCGTCTGCAGGAGCATCGCCATCGTCAGCAGCCGGGCCGCGCGCACCGGCCCAGCATGGCCTCACCCCGCGCGCAGTCGGTACCCCGTGCGGGCCCGTGCGCCCGCGGCGGGCTGCTCAGCCGCGCAGCGGGGACAGCGCCAGGTCGCCGGCGCCGCCGACCTCCACGACCGCCAGCGCCTCCACCCGCCCCGCCACCGGGAGCAGTTCGCGCAGCGCCGCCACCGCCGGGACCGGCCGCACGCGCCGCGCCAGCGTGCAGTGCGGCACCCACCGCCCCGGCCCGGCCGCGGGGAACGCGTTCACCAGCCCCGCCGACGCCAGGGCGGCGCTCGCGGTGGCGTGCCAGTCGCTCAGGGGACCGGCCTCGCCGCACCCCGCCCACAGCACCGCGCCGCGCCCGAAGGTGCCGGCCCGGTCCAGCACCACCTCCACCGCGGGCAGCCGCGCCGCGGCCGATGCCACCGCCGCGGTGAACGGTGCCGTACCTTCCCGCGGGCAGGGGGAGCCCAGCAGGGTCAGGTGCGGGCGGTGCCGGGGCTCCGCCGGGACGCGCACACCGGCGGCGCGCAGGCCCCCGCGCACCTCCTCCAGCGCCCGGTCCAGGTCCGCGCCGAACGCGGCGCACACCGCCAGGGTGCGCTCGCGGGGTGCTCCGGCCACGCGGGCAGGGTAGGCCGCGGGAGCGGGCCCGCCGGGGCGGGCGCGTGCGCCGCCGGGAGCCTGAGGCACAGTGGGGGGGTGGCGCGGTCCCGGAACACCCTCGTCCGCGCGCTCGTGACGCTCCTGGCGCTCGCGGTCGTCCTCGTCGCGGCCGACCTGGCCGCCCGCGACTGGGCCACCGCCCGCGCCGAGCGCGAGGTGCAGGAACGCCTGGCGCTGCCTCGGCCGCCGCAGGTCGACCTGGCCGGCGGCTCGTTCCTGTGGCAGGCGCTGCGGGGCCGCTACGAGGACGTGACCGTCGCCGCCGACGAGGTCCCCTCCGGTGCACTGACCCTCGACGACGTGCGCGTGCACCTGCCCGCCGTGCACGCGCCGCTGCGCGTCCTGGCGAGCGGCAGCGGCGACGTCGACGTGGCGGCGGGCACGTTCAGCGCCGCGGTGGGTTTCGGGGACCTGGCCACGCAGGTGGACGCCGGGTCGCTGGACGTGGCGCTGTCCCGCGACGGCGAGGACGTGCGGGCCGCCACGACGGTGCGGGTGCTGGGGCTGCGCGTGGAGCTGGCTCTGACCGTGGAGCCACGGCTGGCCGGGGACGCGGTGCGACTGGTGCCGGTGTCGGCGGAGGCCGCCGGGCGGGAGGTCCCGCTCTCGCGGGCCCGGCAGCTGCTGGGCACCGCGGGGGTGGACGTCCTCGACGGCTGGACGGTGCCGCTGGACGACGTCCCCGGTGAGGTGGAGGTGGGCTCGCTGGAGGTGACCGACACGGGCGTGCTGGTGCGCGGGACGGTGCTCGCCACGTCCACGCAGCTGGGCTGAACCCGCCGCCCGCGCGACGGCACCCCGGGGCGCCGTGCGTCCCGGGGTGCCGCGGCTCGGGTGGTTGCCGGTGCTAGAGGCCGATCTTGCCGGCGAGGCCGCCCAGGCCACCACCGCCCCCGCTGCCACCGGTGAACTTCGCGATCAGCTCGGACGGGTCGATGCCGAACCCGCTCAGCAGACCCGAGTCCTTCTCCGTGTCGACCTGGCCCGGCAGCTGGGAGTCGGCCTCCTGCGCCTTGCCGTCGTCGTTGAACTTCTCCCGGATGAGCTGGAGGACCATTTCCTTGGGGATCTGCACGTGCTGCCTCCTGCCTGGTGGACCACCGTCCGTGGACGCCGTCGCACCCAGCCTGCCGCCGCCGCCGCATCGGCGCACCCGGAGCGCTCAGGACGTCGCGGCACGCACCGCCTCCTCGATCGCGGTGGTCTGCGCGCGCGCCGGGTAGGTGGCGGGGTCGGCCGCGGCCAGGGCGTTCAGCCCCTCCACGAGGGCGACCAGGCCGCGGGCGCGGGCCGCGCGCTGGACGCGCGGCAGCTCCGGGTGCGCCTCGCCCAGCAGGCGTTCCACCCGCCGGACGAACACCCGGTTGTTCTCCCGGTGCGCCCGGGCCAGTTCGGCGTCGGAGGCCGCCGCGGCCAGGAACGCCACCCACACCCGCGCGTCCTCGCGGTCGGCGGGCGTCAGGCAGGCGGCCCGGAGCAGCACGGCGCGCAGCCGGCCGGCGGGGTCCGGGGCGGCCGACTCGGCCGCGTCGGCCCTGCGGGCGGCGCGCTCGTGCAGCAGCGTGCGCGCGTGCAGCAGCAGGGCGCGCTTGTCGGCGAAGGTGTGCATGAGCAGGCCCGTGGTGCAGCCGGCGCGCTCGGCGACCGCGCGCAGCGTCAGCCCGCCCAGGCCCTGCTCCGCGAGCACGGCCCAGGTGGCCGCCGACAGCCGTTCCCGCTGCCCGTCCACATCGCGTCTCCTCGGCACCGGGCCACCGTAGCGGAACACCTGTTACCGTAACGGACGTTACGGATCGAGGGTGGGAGGAACCGGTGGGAAGGTGGCGGATCGCCGCGGAGGACTGGGACGCGCCCGACGGCGCTGCGCTGCGCGCCGCCCAGCGCGCCGAGCTGGACGCCCGGTACGGCTCCGACGACCACGAGCCCGGCGCGGCCCCCACCGCCGCCGACGTGGCCGTGTTCCTCGTCGCCCGCGACGAGCACGGCCTCGCCGTCGCGTGCGGCGGGTTGCGGCCGCTGGGGCCGGGCACCGCGGAACTCAAGCGCATGTACGTGCGCCCCGCGCTGCGCGGCAGCGGTGTCGCCACCGCCGTGCTGCGCGAGCTGGAACGTGCAGCCGGGCGGCTGGGGGTGACGCGGCTGGTGCTGGAGACGGGGACCGCTCAACCGGAGGCCGTGCGGTTCTACGAGCGCGAGGGGTACGTGCGCATCGAGAACTACGGCCCCTACGCCGGTGAACCCCTCTCCGTCTGCTACGCGTGCGACCTGGTGGCCGCGCGGTCGTGAGCGGGCCGGGGGGTCAGCGGTCCACCACGAGCAGCGTGTTGCCGTCCGGGTCCCGCAGCGTCGTGAAGAAGCACGACGCCTCGTCCCCCTCCACCTCCGAGCAGGGCGAACCCGCCGCGGCGCAACGCTCCCGGAAACCCGACAGGTCCTGCACCCGGAAGCTCACCGGCGCCCACGGCAGCCCCGGCCGGGCGCTGATCCCGCTGGCCGGGCCCAGCAGCGTCAGCACCCGGCCGTCGGGGTCGCGCAGCACCGCGGCGTGCCCGCCGGCCTGCACCACCTCCAGCTCGAAGCGGTCGCGGTACCAGCCCGCCGCGGCGGCGGTGTCGTGGACGGGCAGGAACACGGAGGCGATCGTCGTGGTCATGCGCGCACCGTAGCCACGGGCGCCGACACGACGCGGCGGACCGGGCGGTGGGGTGACGCGTTCCTGGAGCGGGGGTGAACCCCCGCCCACCTGCACGTGGGGATCCCCTCACGGTGGACTCACCCGCCTCTCACGCAGCCCGGCCAGCGTGGTGGGCGTCCGGCGGACCGCCGGCCCCGTCCACAGGAGGAACCCGTGACCGTCCACGCCGCACCCCTCACCCGGCGCCTGCTGCGCGCCAAGCGCTCCTTCACCACCCGCCACGTCGACCTCGCCACCGCTGCCGCGGTCGACCCGGGTGTCGTTCCCGCGGCCGGGGACGTCGTCCTGGCGCGGGTCGCCGAGCTCGGTCACCACAAGCGGCTGGAGAGCCCGCACGGCCGCCGGCGCCTGCTGTTCCCCGGCGACGAGGTGGTCGTCGCCTACGGCCACCGGTACGCCCCCGACCAGTTCGAGGCCGCCGTCCCCGCCGACCTCGGCCCCTGCCACCTCGTCGCCGCCGGCGGGATCGCCGCCCGCGTGGAGCACGCGCACAGCGCCGTGCAGGCGGCCACCCGCCTCGAGCCCGTCGGGCTGCTCACCGACGCCGGCGGGCGGGTGGTGAACCTGCGCGACCACCGCCCGTCCCCGCCGCCCCCCACCGGCCCGCGCCCCCCGCTCGTGGCCGTCGTCGGCACGTCCATGAACTCGGGCAAGACCACCACCGCCGCGGCCCTCGTGCGCGGCCTGACCGCAGCCGGGTTCCGCGTCGGCGCTGCGAAGGCCACCGGTACCGGCGCAGGCGGCGACCTGTGGCTGTTCACCGATTCAGGTGCCTGGACCGTCGCGGACTTCACCACCGCCGGCCTGCCCAGCACCTACCGCGCCGGGCACGCCAAGGTCCTGCGCGTCTTCGGCGAGGTCACCGACGCACTCGCAGGCTGCGACGTCGGGGTCCTCGAGGTCGCCGACGGCGTGTTCCAGGACGAGACCGCCCGGCTCGTCACCGACCCGCTGTTCCGGGACCGGGTGGACGCCACCGTGTTCGCCGCCGGCGACGCCCTCGGCGCGAGCGCCGGTGTGCAGTGGATGCGCCGGCACGGCCTGGCCCCCCTGGCCGTGTCCGGCCTGCTGACCGCCAGCCCGCTGGCCGCGCGGGAAGCGCGCGCCGCCACCGGCACGCCGGTGTGGGACCTCGCCCACCTGGCCGACCCCGACCGGGCGCTCGCCACCGCCGGCCGCCTGGCCCCGCACCTGGGCCCCCGGGCGCTCACGGCCGTCCCGGTGCCGGCGTGAGCACCCGCCCCGGGCCGCGCGGCGGCCCCGCCCCCGCCCTGCCCCCCGTCGTCGCCGGTCCCCGCCGCCGGCTGTTCGCCCAGCTCCTCGCCGTCGGCGCGGGGCAGGCGGTGTGCGCGGTGTCCACCGCCCTGCTGGTGCGCCGCGCGTTCGACGTCCTCGTGGACCGGGCAGGCACCCCCGTGCGGCCCGTCGCCGTGGTGGTCCTCGCGGGCGGCCTGCTGCTGTGCGTGGCGGCCACGGGGGTGCTGCGCGCTGCCGAGCGCGTCACCGCCGAGCGGCTCGGCCAGGACTACGCCCTGCACGTGCGCGAGGCCCTCTTCGCCCACCTCGTGCGGGTGCCCGCCCGCGAGCTGGGCCGCCTGGGCCGCGGCGGGGTGCTGATGCGGTTCGTCGGCGACCTGTCGGCGCTGCGCACCTGGGTCAGCCTGGGCCTGGCGCGTCTGCTGGTCGGGGGCTGCGTCACGGTGCTGTGCACCGCGGCGCTGTGCGTCCTGGACCCCCGGCTCGGCGGCGCCGTCGGCGGCGTGGTGCTCGCCGGAGCCGTCGCCACGTGGGCGTTGAACCCGCGGCTCACGGCGGCCACCCGCACCGCCCGGGACCGTCGCGCCAAGCTCACCGGGGAGGTCGCCGAGCGGCTCGGGCGCGTCGCCGTCGTGCAGGCCGCGGGGCAGGAGCAGCGCGAGGAGCGGCGCGTGCGCCGGCTGGGCGAGCGCGCCGCAGCCGCCGCCACCGACCGCGCCGCGACGGTCGGCGCGGCGCGCGGCACCGCCGAGGCCACCGCCGCCCTGGCCGCCGTGGCAGCGGTGGGTGCCGGGGCCCTGGCGGTGCGCGCGGGCGCCACCACCCCCGGCAGCGTCGTGGCCGCCACGACCGTCGCGGGGCTGCTCGCCGGGCACCTGCGCGACCTGGGGCGGGTCGCCGAGCTGGCCACCGGCGCCCGGGTCGCGCGGGAGGCCGCCCTGCGGTTCCTGGCCGTCCCGGTCCTGCCCACCACCGCGCACGCCCCCGACCTGCGCGTGAGCGCGGGGGAGGTGCGGCTGGAGGGCGTCGGCGTGCACGGTGCCCTGCACGAGGTGACGCTGCGCGCCGCCCCCGGGCGGTGCGTGGCCGTCGTCGGCCCGAACGGCGCCGGCAAGTCCACCCTCGTGGCGCTGCTCGCCCGCCTCGCCGACCCCGACACCGGCCGCGTCCTCGTCGACGGCCAGGACCTGCGCGGCCGCTCCCCGGGGTCCGTGCGCCGCGCCGTCGGCACCGCGACCGCCGACCTGCCCCCCCTGCGCGGCAGCCTGCGCCGCAACGTCACCTACCGGCAACCGCGCTGCGACGCCGCGGAACTGGCGCGCGTGGCGCAGCTGTGCGACCTCGATGCGCTCGCGGCGGAACTCCCCGGCGGCTGGGACGGCGACGTCGGGGAGGGCGGCTCGCGGCTGTCCGCGGGGCAGCGCGCCCGCGTCGTCCTGGCGCGCGCCGCGCTCGGGCGCCCGGCGCTGCTGGTGCTCGACGAGGCCGACGCCCACCTGGACGCCACCGCCGCAGACGTGGTGGACCGCGTCCTGGCCGACCACCGCGGCACGGCCCTCGTCGTCACCCACCGGCGTGAGCTCGCCGAGCGCGCCGACGAGGTGTGGTGCCTCGTCGACGGCCGCGTCGCCGAGACGGGACGGCCCGCCGAGCTCCTGACGCGCGACGGGCCCACCGCGCGCTCGCTCGGCGCCGCCCGCGTCACCGCGTGGGACGCGGGGTGCGCGCACGGTCGGCACCGGTGAGCGCTCCTGCGCAGGAGCGGTGGGGGGCCAGGACGGTCCACACGACCCGCAGGCGCTGGGCGGGGTCCGCGTGCGGGTGGAAGACGACGGAGTCCGTCTGGCCGGCGACGCCGAGGTGCCACACCACGGCGGTGAGCTCCTCCACGGGTGCGGATCCCGCGAGCTCGCCGTCCTCGACGGCTTCGCGCAGGCACCTGCGCACGCAGCCGAACCACTCGTCGGAGTCCGCCTCGTAGACGTCGCGCAGGTGCTCGTGGTGGGCGACGCGCCCCCAGAACGCGATGAGGACCCTCGCCTCGTCCTGCGTGGTCCTGTCGAGGGGGAAGAACTCCTCCAGCAGCACCTGCAGGGCGCTCAGCCCGCGCTTCCCCGCCATCCGCGCGTCGCGGCGGCGCCCGGCCCGGTGGCTGACCTGGCGGGACGCCTCGGCGAGGAGTTCGTCGAAGGTGCCGAAGTAGTGCCACAGCGCCCCGACCGAAACACCCCCGCGCGCGGCCACCGCGCGGGAGGTCGCCGCCTCGAGACCGCCGTCGGCGACGATCGACAGGAAAGCGCCGACGAACTCGTCGCGGCGCTGCTGCCGGTCCACCGCTCGGGGCACCCCCGGATCCTACGACGGCTCTGGGCGTTAACACAGGCCTTACACGAGGGACACTGCCGGGAAACCCCGGGCCGCGAGAGTTCCGCGTGCTGAGCGATCGCTCAAGAAGAGGAGGGCAGTCGTGGCCTGGAGCGCTGTGAGCGCCTTCGTGGGGTTGGTGCTGATCCTCGCGGGAACCCCGAAACTCCTCGCGCCGCGGGCCTTCTCGCGCGTCGTTCGGGGTTTCCGCGTCCTGCCGGACCCCCTCGCCCGTCCCGTGGCGCGCGTCGTGCCCGTCGCCGAGGTGCTCGCCGGAGCCGCGCTCGTCACCGGCGTCGCCACCCCGGTGGCCGCCGCGGCCGCCACCGCCCTGTTCGCGGCGTTCACCGCCGGGCTGGTCGTGAACCTCGCCCGCGGGCGGCGTGACATCGACTGCGGCTGCTTCGGGTTCACGGAACCACCCGCCGGTGAGCTGGCCCGCATCGGCCCGTGGCACGCCCTGCGCGCCGCCGGCCTCGGGGCGGCCTCCGCGGCACTGGTCCTGGCCGCCCCCACCACCCCCGCGGTGGCCGAGAGGTTCCAGGGCGCGTGCCTGGCGGCGGTCGTCGTGCTGCTGGCGCTGGTGGTCGCCCGTGTCGCCCGTGTCGTGGACCGCGGGCCCACCCGCGCGGACACCCACCTGGCCGACGCGTCGGTGCGCTACCGCGCCGCCCTGGCCCGCACCGCCCGCTGAGGTCCCCGAAAGCCCACTCCCCGGCCCGCTCGGCGGGCGCGACGAGACGAGGAAGACCCCGATGACCACGTTCCTGCTCGTGATGACCGGCGTGCTGACCCTGGCGGTGACCGGGCTGCTGCTGATGGTGCTCGCGCTGGCCCGCGAGGTCGGCCGGGTGCAGGTGCGCCTGGGGCCGCTCGGCGCCCGGATGATGGACTCCGGCCCGAAGGTCGAGGAGACCGGCCCGGCGTTCAGCGGGCTGACCGACCACCTCGGCCGCACCGTCAGCGTCGGCGGTCACCGCGGCAAGCCGCAGCTGCTGATGTTCACCGGGCCCAACTGCTCGACCTGCAAGAGCATCCTGCCCGGCATCCGCGCCCTGGCGCGGGCCGAGCGCGACCTGGAGGTCGTCATGGTCTCCGACGGGACGCCCGAGGAGCACGCCGCGTTCCTCGCCGCCGGCAGGATCTCCGACGAGCTCAGCTACGTCGACGCCCGCGACGTGGGCGTCGCCTACCAGGTGGGCACCACCCCCTACGGCGTCGTCCTCGACGAGCACGGCGTCATCCGGGCCAAGGGCCTGTGCAACCACCTGCAGCAGGTGGAGAGCCTGCTCAACGCCCTGGAGACCGGCACCCCCTCCGTGCAGCACCTGCACCGCAACGCCCGGGTGGAGCTCGCCGGCTGAGTTCGACGGCCCCGCGACCCCGCGGGACCAGCGGCAGGACCGATGAGAGGAGAACCGTGCGAGACCCCGACGAGACCCACGAGAAGAAGTTCGCCGTCGACGAGAGGACCGTGCAGGAACAGGCGGACTGGCTGGCGGGCCAGGGCGGGACCCGCACCAGCCGGGTGGCCCGGCGGCTGTCCGAGCGCGTCTCGCGCCGCTCGGCCCTGAGCAAGCTGGGTGCCTGGACGATGGGCCTGACGGGCGTGGCGATGATCGGTGCGCTGCCCGTCACCCGGTCCGCGCAGGCGGCACCGGGTGCCCCGGCCGCACCGGGCGCCGAGCCCCTGCTGCCCGTCTACGACGGCAGCAACCCCGCCGAGTGCGAGTACTGGCGCTGGTGCAACATGGACGGCCGCCCGTGCTCCTCGTGCACGGGCGGCGGGGTGACCACCTGCGCCCCCGGCAGCAAGCCGGGAGCGGAGTTCTGGGTGGGGTGCTGCACCGAACCCACCACCGGCAAGACGTACCTCATCGCCTACTACGACTGCTGCGGCGCCTCCTCGTGCTCGACGAACTACTGCGGTGAGCCCGACGCGCAGGCCGTGATGTACAACCCGGTCTCCGGCAGCTACGACCAGGAGATCATCTGGTGCGTCTCCGACGAGTCGCAGTCCTACACCTGCACCATGGCGCCGATCATCGGTGAGGACTGCACCCCCCGGCCGGCGGCCCGCCCCAAGGTCGGTGCCGGGGCGTGAGCCCCTCCGGCACGCGCCCGGCGCAGACGTTCTCGAAACCCCCCGTCGCGGCGGCGTACGGCCGCCGGGCCCGGCTCGGCGCGTGGGCGTCGGCGCTGGCGGCGGGGCTGGTGCTGGCGGCGCTGGTGGACCCGCACCCCTCGTGGGGACTGCTCGTGCTGCCCGCCGCGCTGCTCTCCGGGATCGGGGCCAGCTGGTCGCCTTGAGGCTACTCGCTGGTCGCCACCACGGTGGCGCCCAAGCCCGCGGTCCGCGGGCGCTCGACACCCGCACGACGGATCCTCTGGTACACGCTGGGACTGCTGCTCACGGCGATCCCCACGGGAGCCGCGGTCGGTGCGCTCGGCGGGGCCCTGCAGGACCTCGGCGCGCGCGTCCCGACGTCGTGGGGCTTCCTCGGCTGGGCCGCGGTCGCCGCCGCGTACGCGCTGCACGAGATGCGCCTGGTCACCCTGCCGCACCCGCAGCGCTCCCGGCAGGTCCCGGCGGGGTGGCGGCGCAAGTACCAGCCGCGCCTGGTCGCCCTCGGGTTCGGTGCCCTCATCGGCCCGGGGTACCTCATCTTCATCCGCACCACCGCCTTCTACCTGCTCACCCTCGCCGTCCTGCTCGCCGGTTCCCCCTGGTGGGGAGCCCTGGGCTGGGCCCTGATGGCCCTGGGCCGCACGGTCTCCTCCTGGGCGGCGCTCCCCAGCGCCCGCCGCGGAGAACTCGACCGGCACCTGGGGCGCACGCTGCTGCTGGACAACCCCGCCCGCCTGCTGGGCGGGGCGGCCCTGGCGCTGCTGGCCGGCGCCGCAGCGGCAGCGGTGCTGTGAACCGCGGCCGGCGGGCGGTCAACCGCCGGCCGCGGCCCCTCGACCGACGAAAGGTGTCCCCCACGTGAAGCTCAGCAGAGCACGCGCCGCGGCGCTGGCCGCACCCATGGTGGCGGTGGTCCTGGCGACCGGCTGCACCGGCGACGACGAACCGGCCGGATCCGCCGCGGCGGCCGCACCGGCCGCCGGCGAACCGACGTTCAGCCCGCCGCCGTACACCACGCCGGGCGAGGGGATCTCCCTCGGCGCGAACGACCAGGAGATCGGCGACACGATCCCCGAACCGCTGCACGTGAGCGAGATCCCCCCGGTCCCCGCCGACCGCATGGTCACCCGGGAGAGCGGCGCCGGCGGCCTGGAGTACGTGTGGGACGTGGTCGACCCGGCCACCGGCGTCGTGGAGTCGCGCATCGCCACCGGCCCCGGGATCTGGGACCCGGTCGTGCACGCCTTCGTCACCGAGTCCTCCGACGAGCCCGCGGTGCTGGCCGCGGAGGTGTGGCGACCCCGCGGGAACCGCGGGCAGGCCAACTTCGTCGTCTCGCGCTACTCCGGGGACCTCCTGGACCCGCAGGAGATCGAGCTGCCCGACACCGCGCGGGTGCACTCCCGCGACGGTTCGCACGCCGTCACGGCCGACCGCGAGTACTTCGTGACCTGGGACGACGGCATGTACGGCCTGCGCGTCGTGGACCTGGAGGCGGGTGAGCAGAGCGGGATGCTCCCGCTCGTCGGGTGCGGCCCCTTCACGTGGGTGGTCGGCCACGACGTCTACTCCGTCTGCGAGGGTTCGAGGGAACTCGTGCGCATCACCATCGGCGAGGACGGCGTGCCCGTCGAGGCCGGCCGCGCCGAGGTCCTGCCCGACGACTTCGTCAGCAACCGCGAGGCCAGCACCGCCGGGGCCGTGGACGCCGGGCTGCTGGTGGGCGCGAACGGCGACGCCTACCTGTTCGACTTCTCCCAGGGCCTGCCCGAGCGGCCCCAGACGCCCCTGGGCAACGTCGGCATCGACTCCGGCCGCTTCGCGGACACGGCCGTGAACGCGGACGCCACGCGCATCGCCGTCGCCTACACCGACAGCGCCGTCCACCCGCACTCCGCCCGCGGCGGCGACGTCGTCCAGGTGCAGCTGCGCGACGCGGCCGGCCTGGCCCCCGTGGCGACCCTGACGCTGGAGTCCCTGGGGATGAGCTCCCTGGACTCCTTCGCGTTCGACACGGCCGGCACCACCCTCTACGTGCTGGGGGAGGGCCCCGAGGTCGACGGGGAGGCGCCGACCCTGCTCAAGGGGTTCGACGCCGCCACCGGCACCGAGAAGAGCTCGGTCGAGATCACCGGCAACGTCGACGACGTGTCCGGCCTGCTCGCGCCCGAGGCCCGCGGATGAGGGCAGCCGCCCGGTGGCAGCGGCGGCGGCGCTCCCCGCTGCTGCCCGCAGGACCCCTCGTGGGCCGCCGGGGCCTCGTGCTCGGCGGGGCGGCCGGCGCCGGGGCGGCGCTCGCCGGCTGCGGCAGCGAGGGACGGGCCGATCCCGGCCCCAGCGCACCCGCCCTGGACCACGTGGCCGCGACCGACCCCGAGGTCGCCGCCGCCGAGGCCCGCCGCAGCGCCTCCGGGCGCACCGTCGACGTCGGCCTCGTCGCACGCGCGACGACCGTGGACCTCGCCGGGCGCGCCGTGGACACGTGGGTGTACGGCGACGGCCTGGCCGCCCCGCAGATCCGCGTCGGGCGCGGCGACCGGTTGCGGGCCGTCGTGCGCAACGAGCTCGCCGAGAGCACCACGGTGCACTGGCACGGCATCGCCTGCCGCAACGACATGGACGGCGCCGCGCCCGCGACCCAGGAGGCGATCGCCCCCGGTGCGGAGTTCACGTACGACTTCATCGTGCCCGACCCGGGGACCTACTGGTACCACTCGCACTCCGGGATGCAGTCCGACCGGGCGATGCTCGGCCCGCTGGTCGTGGAGGACCCCGAGGACTCCTCCGGCGCCGACGAGGAGTTCGTCGTCGTCCTCGACGACTGGGTGGACGGGCTGGGGACCACCCCGGACGCCGTCCTGCAGGCGCTGAACCCCGCCCTCACGGGCGGGCACGGCGGGCACGGCGCCCACGCCGGTCACGGCGCCGCCGCACCGGCCACCCCCTCGGCGAGCGAGGCCGCGACCGCCGCCGGTCTCGTCGCGGGCGACCACGGCAGTTCCGACGCGCTCGGCGGCATGACGGGGCACATCACCTACCCGCTGCACCTGGTCAACGGCCGTCCCCCCGAGGACCCCGCCGTCCTGGAGGCCGCACCGGGTGCCCGCGTGCGCCTGCGCCTGGTCAACGCCGCCGCCGAGACCGCCTACCGCGTCGCGGTGGCCGGGCACGAGATGACCGTGATCGCGGCGGACGGCTTCGACGTGGAACCCGTGGTCACCGACGCCCTCGTCATCGGGTCGGCGCAGCGCTACGACGTGCTCGTCACGGCGCGCTCGGGCGCCTGGCCCGTCGTGGCGGTGGTCGAGGGCCGCAGCGGGCACGCCGCGGCCGTCCTGCGCACCCGGGACGCCACCGGCTCCGCCGGTTCCCTCGCCACGGCCCCGGACCTGCCGGAACTGTCCGGCCGGCTGGTCCTGGAGAGCGAGATGCGGCCCGCCGCCCGGTCCAGGCTGGAGCAGCGCGAACCAGACCGCTCCTACTCGATCGACCTCATCGAGGTCGAGGGCCGCTACGCCTGGGGGATGGCGGGAGCCGACGCCGGGAACCTCGTCATGCGCGAGGGCGAGCGCATCCGCATCACCATGAACAACACCACGTCCATGTGGCACCCGATGCACACCCACGGGCACACCTTCGCGATCCCCGGGTACGGCGGGCTGCGCAAGGACACCGCCCTCGTGCTGCCGGGGCAGTCGATGAGCATCGACTTCGACGCCGACAACCCCGGCGAGTGGATGTTCCACTGCCACAACGTCTACCACTTCGAGGCCGGCATGACGGCCAACATGCGCTACGTCCGATGAGAGGTCCCCACGTGAAGAAGCCCGTCCTCCTCCCCGCCCTCCTGCTGGCCGCGTCCCTGACCGCCTGCGGCGGCAGCGACGCCGCGGCCGACGGCGACGGCCAGCCGGTGGTGCGCGTGGAGGTGAAGGACATGCGGTTCACGCCCGCGGAGATCACCGTGCAGGAGGGCCAGACCGTCGAGTGGGTCTTCGACGACGGCGGCATGCCGCACGACGTCGTGGGCGACGACCTGCCCGGCCTGGGGAGCGAACTGCTGACCAGCGGCACGTACACGTACACGTTCACCGAGGCGGGGGAGTTCGGTTACCACTGCACCCCCCACCCGGACATGACCGGCACGGTCACCGTCGAGGGGTGAGGCGCCGGGCGCTGCTGGGAGCGCTGCTGACGGCCCCGGGTGCGGCCGCCGCCGCGTCCTGCGGGCGGGGCAGCGCGGGGGGGGGGGGGGGGGGGGGGGGGGGGGGGGGGGGGGGGGGGGGGGGGGGGGGGGGGGGGGGGTGGGGGGGGGGGGGGGGGGGGGGGGGGGGGGGGGGGGGGGGGGGGGGGCCGCCGCGGCCGCCGCCCCCCCCGCCGGCGGTCAGCGTCGTGGTGCGGAACATCGCCTTCGACCCCGCCGAGGTCGAGGTCCGCCGCGGCGACGCGGTCGAGTGGGTCTTCGACGACGGGGGGATCCTGCACCAGGTGCGGG
>NZ_JBJLRI010000053.1:0-29129 GCF_050871405.1 Kineococcus esterisolvens | reverse complement strand
GGGGCGGCGGGGGGGGGGGGGGGGGTGGGGGGGGGGGGGGGGGGGGGGGGGGGGGGGGGGGGGGCGGGGGGGGGGGGGGGGGGGGGGGGGGGCCGCCCCCCCCCCCCCCCCCCCCCCCGTGGTGGGGCGCCTCAGGCGCCGACGCGGATGCGGGCGAAGCCCGTCACCTTCACACCGGCACCGTCGAGCAGCTTGGTGATGGTCTGCTTGGGGTCCTTGGCGAACGGCTGCTCCAGCAGGACGTTGTCCTTGAAGTAGCTGTTCACGCGACCCTCGACGATCCTGGGCAGCGCGGCCTCGGGCTTCTTCTCCTCGCGCGCGGTCTCCTCGGCGATGCGGCGCTCGTTCTCCACCGTCTCGGCGGGCACCTCGTCACGGCTGAGGTAGATCGGCGACATGGCCGCCGCGTGCATGGCGATGTCGCGGCCGACCTCGTCGTTCGCCGAGTCCAGGCCGATGAGCACGCCGATGGTGGGCGGCAGGTCGCTGGCGGTCTTGTGCAGGTAGGAGGACACGTGAGCGCCCTCGACCCGGGCGACGCGGTTGACGACGATCTTCTCGCCGATGGTCGCGTTGGCCTCGTCGAGGACCTCCTGGACGGTCTTGCCGTCCATGTCGGAGGCCAGCAGGGCCTGCGCGTCGGCGGCACCCGTGGCCACCGCCTGCTGCAGGACGCGGTCGGCCAGCTCGATGAACCGCTCGCCCTTGGCGACGAAGTCCGTCTCGCAGTTGACCTCGACCAGCACGCCCACGCCGCCGTCGACGTGCGCGGCCACCAGGCCGTTGGAGGCGTCGCGGCCCTCGCGCTTGGTGACGCCCTTGAGGCCCTTGATGCGCAGCAGCTCGACGGCCTTGTCGAAGTCGCCCTCGGCCTCGACCAGGGCGTTCTTGCAGTCGAGCATGCCCGCGCCGGTCATCTCGCGCAGCTTCTTGACGTCAGCAGCGGTGTACGCAGCCATCGGTCCTTCTCCTCCTGGGTGTCGGGACGATCTCGAAGGGGTGGTCCGGACGCACGGACGCCCCGGGCCGCTTCCGGCCCGGGGCGTGCGCGGTCAGGCCTGGGTGGTGGCGCCGACCGTCTGCGAGGGGGCCTCGGCCTCGGCGGGCTCGTCGCCGGACGTGGCCACGGCCTCCGCGTCCTGACCGGTGGCGGCGGCAGCGGCAGCGGCCTCCGGACGGGTCGCGGCCTCGACGGTGGCGGTGGACTCGCTGCCGCCGGACTGGATGTTCTCGTTGCCGGCGAGCAGGTCCTGCTCCCAGGCGGCCAGCGGCTCGGCGTCGGTGGTCGAGCCGCCGCCGTGGCGGACCTGCAGGCCCTCGGCGACCGCGTCGGCGATGACCCGCGTCAGCAGGGTGACGGCGCGGATCGCGTCGTCGTTGCCGGGGATGCGGTAGTCGACGTCGTCCGGGTCGCAGTTGGAGTCCAGGATCGCCACGACCGGGATGTTGAGCTTCTTCGCCTCGTCGACGGCGAGGTGCTCCTTGTTGGTGTCCACGATCCACACCGCGGAGGGGACCTTCGCCATGTCGCGGATGCCGCCGAGGGTCTTGTCCAGCTTCTCCTTCTCCCGGCGCAGGACCAGGAGCTCCTTCTTCGTCAGGCCGGAACCGGCCACGTCGTCGAAGTCGACCTCCTCGAGCTCGCGCAGGCGCGCGATCCGCTTGGAGACGGTGGAGAAGTTGGTCAGCATGCCGCCGAGCCAGCGCTGGTTGACGTACGGCATGCCCACGCGGCGGGCCTGCTCGGCGATGGGCTCCTGCGCCTGCTTCTTCGTGCCGATGAACAGGATCGAGCCGCCGTGCGCGACGGTCTCCTTGACGAACTCGTAGGCGCGGTCGATGAAGGACAGCGACTGCTGAAGGTCGATGATGTAGATGCCGTTGCGCTCCGTGAACAGGAAGCGCTTCATCTTCGGGTTCCAGCGACGGGTCTGGTGCCCGAAGTGCACACCGGACTCGAGCAGCTGGCGCATCGTCACGACGGCCATGGGTGGTCCTCCTCGTGCCGGCCCCCGCGTCGGGGGCCGATCGGTTCTCCGCGGCGGACCGGTCGGCCCGTCGCGCCTGGCCCCCGGCGGCGCACCCCGACCGCCGGTGGACGGCGGACCGAGAGGGGTGGCTCCCTGCCACGTGCAGGACGCGGGGACGCGGTGTCACGTCGACCGTGATCGGCCGGAGCCGGGCGCGCACGACGTGCCCCCGTAGTCTACGGGTCGTGAGCACCACTCTCGACCGCGGTGGCGTCGTGCAGCGCATGCGGCGCTTCGGCCCCACGATCTTCGCCGAGATGTCGGCGCTCGCGCAGCGCACCGGGGCGGTCAACCTGGGGCAGGGCTTCCCCGACACCGACGGCCCCGCCTCGCTGCTGGCCGATGCCGCCGAGGCCATCCGCACCGGTCGCAACCAGTACCCGCCGGGCGTCGGGGCGCCCGAACTGCTGGAGGCCGTCGCCGAGCACCAGCACCGCTTCCACGGGCTGGAGCTGGACCCCGCCACGCAGGTCCTGGTGACCGCCGGCGCCACGGAGGGCATCGCAGCGGCCGTGCTGGCACTGGCCGAGCCCGGCGACGAGGTCGTGGTGCTGGAACCCACCTACGACTCCTACGCGGCCGTGATCGCCCTGGCCGGGGCGGTGCAGCGCTCGGTGGCGCTGCTGCCGGCCGCCGACGGCACGGGCCGCTTCGCGCTGGACCTCGACGGGCTGCGCGCGGCCTTCACCCCGCGCACCCGCCTGGTCCTGCTCAACACCCCCCACAACCCCACCGGCACGGTGCTCACCCCCGCCGAGCTGGCCTCGGTGGCCGCCCTGGCCGTCGAGCACGACGCCGTCGTCGTCACCGACGAGGTGTACGAGCACCTCGTCTTCGACGAGGCCCGGCACGTGCCCCTGGCCACCCTGCCGGGGATGGCCGAACGCACCCTGAGCGTCTCCTCGGCCGGCAAGACCTTCTCCGTCACCGGCTGGAAGGTCGGCTGGGTGAGCGGGCCGGCGCACCTGGTGGCGGCCGTGCGCACCGTGAAGCAGTTCCTCACCTACGTCAACGCCGCCCCCTTCCAGCCGGCCGTGGCCCGCGCGCTGGCCCTGGGGGACGACTTCTACCGCGACCTGGCCGCGGACCTGCAGCGCCGCCGCGACCTGCTGCGCGAAGGCCTGCTGGCCGCCGGCTTCGACGTGGGCACGCCCCGGGGGACCTACTTCGTCGTGGCCGACCCGCGCCCGCTCGGTCACGAGGACGGGACCGCCTTCTGCCGCGCCCTGCCGGAGCTGGCCGGGGTGGTGGGAGTGCCGGTCGCGGCCTTCTGCGCCGACGGCGGCCCGGCCGCCGGGGCGGCAGGGCCGCTCGTGCGCTTCACCTTCTGCAAGTCCGACGCCGTGCTCCTGGAGGCGTGCGAGCGGCTGCAGGCCCTGCGCCGGGGCTGAGCCGCTCGCCCGGGCACCGCGGGAGCAGCAGCACGGCACGGCGCGCCCCGTCCACAGGGCCGCCCTCGCCCCGCGGCGGCCGCCCCACCCCCGGTGGCACCGTCGCGGCGTGCCGTCCTCCACCGCCTCCGCGCTGTTCCTGGCCGGAGCGGGAGCCGCCGCCCTGGCGGTCCTCGCCCCGTCCGCGGGCCCCGCACCCCCCGGCCCGACCCCCGCCACCGCTGCGAGCGCCCCGGGACCGGTGCGAGGGGGCGCAGGTCCGTGGACGTGGCCGCTGGAGCCGCGCCCGGTGGTCCTGCGCGGCTACGACGACGTCGGCCGCTACGCGCCCGGCCACCGCGGGCTGGACCTGGCGGCGTCGCCGGGGCAGCAGGTGCTGGCGCCGGCAGCGGGCGCCGTGGTCTTCGCCGGGCCGGTGGCGGGCCGCGGGGTGGTGGTGCTGGAGCACGCCGGCGGGCTGCGCACCAGCTACGAGCCGGTCACGGCCTCCGCGCCGGTCGGCACGCGCCTGGAGCGCGGCGACGTCCTCGGCGCGCTCGCCGAGGTGGTGCACTGCGGGCAGGGCCCGTGCCTGCACCTGGGGCTGCGGCGCGATCAGGACTACCTCGACCCGCTGCCGCTCCTCGAGCCGGCACCGGCGCCGGTGCTGCTGCCGCTGGGCCGGCCGGCGTGAGCCGCCCGGGCGCCCCTCCCTCAGCCGGCGTCGCTGAGCTTGCCCCGCAGCTGCAGCACGGCCTTGGTGTGCATCTGGCAGATGCGCGACTCGGTGACCCCCAGCACCCGGCCGATCTCGGCGAGGGTGAGGCCCTCGTAGTAGTAGAGGGTGACGACGATCTTCTCCCGCTCGGGCAGCTGGTTGACGGCCCGGGCGAGCAGGAACTTCGTCTCCTCGCCCTCGAAGGCCGCGACGGGGTCCTCCGCCCTGGTGTCCTCCAGGGTGTCGACCAGGGAGAGCTTGTCGCCCTTCTCCCCCGAGACGCTGAGCAGCTCGTCCAGGGCCACCACGTTGACGTAGGAGACCTGGCTGAAGATGTGGTGCAGGTCGGACAGGGGGATGCCCATCCGCTCGGCCACCTCGGCCTCGGTGGGGGTGCGGTGCAGCTCCCCCTGGAGGGCGGCGTAGGTGCGTTCCACCTCGCGCGCCTTGCTGCGCACCGAGCGCGGGATCCAGTCGATGGCGCGCAGCTCGTCGATGATCGCGCCGCGGATCCGGGAGATCGCGTACGTCTCGAACTTGATCGCGCGCTCGATGTCGAACTTCTCGATGGCGTCGATGAGGCCGAAGATCCCGTAGGAGACGAGGTCGGCCTGCTCGATGTTCGGCGGCAGCCCGACACCCACCCGCCCGGCGACGTACTTGACCAGCGGCGAGTAGTGCATGATCAGCTTCTCGCGCACGAGCGCGTCGCCGTTGGCCTTGAACTCCTCCCACATCGCGCGCAGGCGCGCCTCGGCCTCCTCCTGCTCGGGGGTGGTCGGGCCCTTGCGGCTGGTGAAGCGGGCGTTGGCCTGGGGCCGCCCGGCGGCGCGGACCTCCTCGCGGGGGGTCTCCTGCACGCCGTCGTCGGTCACCACTCGGAGTCCGGGAGCCGCGCGCTCCGACGGCGCTGTCGTGGCGCTCTCGCGCCCCGATGGTGCGTCCACCGTGTCCTCCCCCCGGTGCGTCAGGCCCGCGGGTGAGCCTGACGGTGCGATCTCCGCAGCCGTTCGACGGAGACGTGCGTGTAGATCTGCGTCGTTGTCAGCGTAGCGTGACCGAGCAATTCCTGAACGCTACGAAGGTCGGCCCCGGCGTCGAGACACGTGAGTGGCCGCCGCGTGGCGCGGCCCGTGGAGAGGCCGGGGACGCCCCCGGTACCCGCGCGGCGGGCTCGCTCGCGGCTCCGGGCGGCTGTTCCACCTGGCCCGCGGTGAGCACGTGCGGCAGGGACGACGCACGGCGGGGTGCGCGCAGCCGCAGGCCCGCGTCCGCCGAGGATCGTCCGGTGCGGACGGCTCAGGCGGGGGAAGTCCGCGCCGCCGCCGCCGCCCGCCGCGCCGGCGTGGAGCGCGCGCGGTCCCCTGCCGCTCCCGCCAGCCAAGCGCGCAGGTCCACCGCGCAGGTCCACCAGGGACCGCAGGTCGAGGTCCAGGTGCCTGTCGTCGTCGGCGGGCAGGGTCGTCGTGAGCAGGTCGCGCACGTCGGGGCGGGAGGCGCGCACCGCGTGCTCCGAGCGGTTGCGCGCGACAGGGGCCGGTGCCGCGCGCACCGGCCGGGTCGTCCCCACCGGGCGCACGAGCGCCGACGTGCCAGGATGGCCGGCGTCCGCACGGCTCACCGCAGCAGGTGCACCGGCTGCGGGCCCGGGCGCGCACCCCGCGCCCGGACCGGACGGAACGCACGAGGGGCGAGGCAGTGGCGCAGCGGACGACGGTGGTCCTGACCGACGACGTGGACGGTGGCGAGGCGAGCGAGACCGTCCGTTTCGGCCTCGAGGGGACCCACTACGAGATCGACCTGAACGCCGGCAACGCCGAGAAGCTGCGGCGGGCGCTCAGCCTCTACGTCGAGCACGGCCGCCGCACCGGCGGTCGGCGCAGCACGGGGTCCTCCTCCGGGACCCCTGCGGGACCCTCGGCCCGCGCGCACGGTGACGCCGACGCCGTGGACGGCGCCGCGGTGCGCGCCTGGGCGAAGGAGAACGGCATCGAGGTCAGCGACCGCGGCCGCATCAAGTCCGAGGTCGTCGAGCGCTACAAGAAGGCCGTGGGCTGAGCCCCGGGGGGGGGGGGGGGGGGGGGGGGGGGCCCCCCCCCCCCCCCCCCCCCCCCCCGCCCCCCCCCCCCCCCCCCCCCCCCCCCCCCCCCCCCCCCCCCCCCCCCCCCGGCGCCGGTCGCCGGCCACCCTCGAGGGGCGGCCGCCGCGAGGTTCAGTCGCCCTTGACGTTGACCACCTGGCGCAGCACGTGGCGGACCTCGACGAGGTCCGCCGCATCGGCCATGACGACGTCGACGTCCTTGTACGCGCCGGGGTGCTCGTCGAGGAAGGCGTCGGTGTCGCGGTACTCGATCCCGGCCATCGCCTCGCGCAGTTGCTCACGGGTGAACCGCTTGCGCGCAGCCGTGCGGCTGAACTCGCGCCCCGCACCGTGCGGGGAGGAGTTCAACGACTCCCGGTTCCCCCTGCCGACCACGACGTAGCTGGCCGTCCCCATCGACCCCGGGATGAGCCCGGCCCGCCCCGCGGACGCGTCGATGGCCCCCTTGCGGGACAACCACACCGCCCGCCCGTAGTGCTCCTCGCGGCTGGTGTAGTTGTGGTGGCAGTTGATCCGCTCCCGCTCCCGCACCGGTTCGCCGAGGAACTCCCCGAGGCGGGCGGCGACGCGGTCCATCATCTCCTCGCGGTTGAGCAGGGCGAAGTGCTGCGCCCAGTACAGGTCCGCCAGGTAGGCGTCGAACTCCTCGGTGCCCTCCACGAGGTGGGCGAGGTCGGCGTCGGGGAGGTCGAGCCCCTCGCGGCGGGCGCGCTCGCGGGCGACGGCGATGTGGTGCACCGCCAGCTTGTTGCCCGGACCGCGCGAGCCCGAGTGCAGGAACAGCCAGACGGCCGCCTCCTCGTCGACGGACACCTCGATGAAGTGGTTGCCCGAGCCCAGGGATCCCAGCGCGAGCCGCCAGCGCGGCACGAGTTCCTCGCGGAAGGCGGCCCGCTCGGGCTCCAGGGCCTCCAGCTCGGCCACGCGCGGGGCGGCGCTGGCGCTGACCCCGCGGTTGGCCGCACCGGCCGAGAGCGGCACGCTGCGCTCGATCGAGACCCGCAGCGCGGACAGGTCCCGTCCGCGCAGGTCGGCCTCGGAGAACTGCGTGCGCACGGCGATCATGCCGCAGCCGATGTCGACACCCACCGCCGACGGGACGATCGCCCCGTCGGTGGGGATCACCGACCCGACCGTCGCCCCCTTGCCGAGGTGCGCGTCGGGCATCAGGGCCACGTGCGGGTGGATGAACGGCAGGCTCGCGGTGGCCAGCGCCTGCCGGCGGGTGCCCTCGTCCAGGATCGAGGCCCAGTTCAACAGCTTGTCGCCCAGCTTCTCCACATCCTGCCCCTCCTCCGCTCCGGTGATCCCACCGGTTGCACTGCAACGTCTCTCGTCGCAGGCACGAGGGCCGACGGTAGGCGTTCCGCACCCCTCCGGCCCACTGGATTCCCCTGGTGCTGCCTACCCGCCGCCGCGGGCCGGCAACCGGCGTTCACCGCGGCGGGGCACCCAAGCGCCAGCCGCTCCCCTCGCGCACGGCGGTCCCGGCCAGTTCCAGGCGCCCCAGCACCGCGTGGACCGTGGCGGCCTCGAGCCCCGCCGCCCGGGCGACCCGCTCCGTCGCCCACGCGCTGCGCCGCGGCAGCGACTCGGCGACTCGCAGCTCCTCAGGCCCCAACCCGTCGAAGGGACGGCGCTCCACGTCGGGGGGTGCGGGCACCGGCGCGGCCCCGACCGGGGCGAGCAGCTCGGCGGCCTCGTCGGCGGTGGTGACGCAGACCGCCCCGCGCTCGCGCAGCAGGCGGTGGCAGCCTGCGGAGGCTGCGGAGGTCACCGGACCGGGCACGGCCCCCACGGGGCGCAGCAGCCGCTCGGCGCGGTCGGCGGTCGACAGCGCCCCCGAGCGCCAGGCGGCCTCCACCACCACCGTGCCGAGGGTGGCGGCGGCGATGAGGCGGTTGCGCTCCAGGAACCGCCACCGAGTGGGCGAAGCGCCGCACGGCACCTCGCTGACCAGCGCGCCCTGCCGGGCCAGGCGCCCCAGCAGGGCGGCGTTGCCGGCCGGGTAGACGCGGTCGACCCCACCGGCCAGGACCGCCACGCTCGTGCCGTCGACGGCCAGCGCGGCGCGGTGCGCGGCAGCGTCGATGCCGAAGGCCCCGCCGCTGACGACGCCGAAGCCGCGCTCGGCCAGGCCGGCGGCGATCTCGGAGGTGACGTGCTCGCCGTAGGCCGTGCTGGCGCGGGAGCCGACGACCGCAGCTCCCCGGCGCACCGCCTCGGCCAGGTGCGCGGTGCCGCGGACCCACAGGGCCAGCGGTGCACCCATCGGGCGGTCGGTGCCGGCGGGGTGGGCCAGGGCGTCCACCCCCGTGGGCCACTCGTCGTCGCCGGGCACGACCAGCCGACCGCCGACCGCGCGGGCGTGCGCGAGGTCCGCGGCCGGGTCGGTGTCCTCCAGCCGGGTCTGCCAGCGCCGCGGGCCGCGACCGGTGACGACCGCCTCAAGGGCCAGGACGGCACCGACCTCGGCGACCAGGGCGGCCGCCGCCGCGTCGCCCGGCTCGGCGAGCCGGCTCCACGCCGCACGGGCGAGCCGCTCGTCGTCGAGGGCGGGGCGCAGCGCAGCCGGCACCCGGCGCACGGGCGGCAGGCCCGGGGATCCGGCCGGCGCGGACCCGGGGGCGCTCACGCCGCCGCTCCGGCCAGTGCCCCGCCCACCCCGCGCAGCGCGAGCGCCCGCCCGACGTCGTCGCGTCCGGGGGTGTCCGCCCCGCGCAGGTCGGCGACGGTCCACGCCACGCGCAGGACGCGGTCCACCCCCCGCAGCGTCAGCGCCCCGCGCTCCATGGCCCGGTCGAGGTCCGCGGTCACCGCGGGCGGCAGGCGCAGCGGGCCCCGCAGCAGCGGTCCGCGCAGCTCGCCGTTGCACCGAGCGCCGTGCGGGCGAAGACGCTCCTCGGCGAGGGCACGGGCGGCCCGGACGCGGGCGGCGACCACGGCGGTGCTCTCCGGCGCCGACGCCTCGGCCACCTGCGCGCGGGTGACCGCCCGCACGTCCACGCGAACGTCGACGCGGTCCAGCAGGGGACCGGACAGCTTCGCCGCGTAGCGCCGCCGCGACTGCGGGGTGCAGGTGCAGTCCAGCGCCCTGCCGAGGGCGCGCCCGCACGGGCAGGGGTTGGCGGCCAGGACCAGCTGGAAGCGCGCGGGGTAGCGGGCCGCACCGCGGGCCCGATGCAGGACCAGCTCGCCGTGCTCCAGCGGCTGGCGCAGCGCTTCCAGGACGCGGCTCTCGAACTCCGGCGCCTCGTCGAGGAAGAGCACGCCGCGGTGGGCGCGGGAGACGGCGCCGGGGCGCGGCACCCCGGTACCGCCACCGACGACGGAGGCCACGGAGGCGGTGTGGTGGGGGTCCTCGTAGGGGGGACGGGTGATCAGGGCGGGCGTCCCGGGGCGGGCGCGAAGAGCGCCGGCGATCGAGTGCACCGCCGTCACCTCCAGCGCGGCCTCCTCGTCCAGGTCGGGCAGCAGGCCGGGCAAGCGGGCGGCCAGCATCGTCTTGCCGGCCCCGGGAGGCCCGCTCATGAGCAGGTGGTGGGCGCCGGCGGCGGCGACCTCGAGGGCGAAGCGCGCCTCGGCCTGCCCGACGACGTCGGCCAGGTCCGGCACGGGCCGTGCGGCGGGCGGGACGGGCGCCGGCGCGGCGGGCGGGTCCGGCAGCTCGCCGCAGGGCTCACCGCGGTAGTCGGCCACGAGCTCGGCCAGCCAGCGGACCCCGCGCACCCGCACGCCCGGCACCAGCGCGGCCTCCTCGGCGGTGGCGGCGGGCACCACGACGGTGCGGACCCCGGCCCGGGCGGCGGCCAGCACCGCCGGCAGCACGCCGTCCACGGCGCGCACGCTGCCGTCCAGGCCCAGCTCGCCCAGGTGCACGGCACCGGCCGAGGCCTCGGCGGGGAGCACACCGGCGGCGGTGAGCGCGGCCACCGCCACGGCCAGGTCGAACGAGGAACCGGACTTCGGCAGCGTGGCCGGGGACAGGTTCACCGTGATGCGCTGCAGCGGCAGGGCGAAGCCGGAGTTGGCCGTCGCCGCCCGCACCCGGTCCTTCGCCTCGTGCAGGGAGGCGTCCGGGAGGCCGACGAGCACGAACGCCGGCAGCCCTCCGGAGATGTCCGCCTCCACCTCCACCAGGTGCCCCTGCAGGCCGACCAGGCCGACGGCGAGGGAGCGGGCCAGCGCCATCAGGACACCCCGCGCAGGTGCTGCACGAGCGGGGCCCCCCGCGCGGGCAGCGTCACCGCCACCACGTCCAGGCGCACGCCCGCGGGGCGCAGCCCGGGGTGGGCGCTGAGCCACTCCCCCGCCAGCCGCCGCAGCCGTGCGACCTTCGCCGGTGTCACCGCCTCCACCGCGGCACCCGCCCGGGTGCTGCGGCGTGTCTTGACCTCGCACACGACCAGGCACCGCCCGTCGCGGGCCACGATGTCGATCTCCCCGGCGCGGCAGCGCCAGTTGGTCTCCAGCACCGTCATCCCGGCCTCGCCGAGCCTGCGGGCCGCCAGCCGTTCGCCGTACCGGCCGACCTCGTCCTTCGCGCGCACGCGCACCACCTCCGGTGCGCACCCTCGCCCCGGCGCCGGCGCGGGCGGGCGCCGTCCACAGCGGGGCGATCAGGACGCGACGGGCACCCGGCTGTGGAGAGCCCGGCGCGTCAGCGCTCGCGCAGCTGCGGGGTGTCGGGGACCTCGATGTCGCGCTTCTGCAGCTCCTCGACGTTGACGTCCTTGAACGTCACGACCCGCACGTCGCGCACGAAGCGCGCCGGGCGGTAGACGTCCCAGACCCAGGCGTCGTGCAGGTTCAGCTCGAAGTACGTCTCGCCGTCACCGGTGCGCACCTGGAGGTCCACCGAGTTGGCCAGGTAGAAGCGCCTCTCCGTCTCGACGACGTAGGAGAAGAGCGACACGACGTCCCGGTACTCCCGGTAGAGCTGCAGCTCCATCTCGGTCTCGTAGTTCTCGAGGTCCTCGGCGCTCACGGCACCATCATGCCCCCCGCGCCCCGCGACCGGGACCGGGACCGACCGGCGGCTGCAGCGTGTCGGCCGCCCGGGCGCCGCGCGGGGCGGGGGGCAGCGCTGCGGCGGGGAGCCGCCAGCTGAGCCGGTGCTGCGAGCACCGCCCGTGCTCGGCGACGGCGGCGAGGTGCTCCGGCGCGCCGTAGCCCTTGTTGGCCGCCCAGCCGTAGTGCGGGTGCTCCTCGTGCCTCCGCGCCATCAGGGCGTCGCGCGCCGTCTTGGCCAGGACGCTGGCGCCTGCCACGGCGGCGCAGGTGGTGTCGGCCTTGACGCGGGTGGTCACCGGCGGTGCGGCGCAGGGCAGGACCGGCTCGCCGAGGCCCGGCAGGGCCTGCCCAGGCGGGTCGCTGAGCCAGTCGTGGCTGCCGTCGAGCAGGACCGCGGCGGGCGGCTCGGCCAGCTGCGCCAGCGCACGCCGACCCGCCAGGCGCAGGGCCGCGGTGATGCCGAGCGCGTCGATCTCCGCGGGTTCGGCGTGACCCACGGCCCACGCCGCGGCCCAGTCGCGCAGCGCCGGCACGAGCGCCTCGCGGGCGGCGGGGGTGAGCAGCTTGGAGTCGCGCAGGCCCCGGGGCGCGGCGGGCGTGTGCGGGCCGACGACCAGGACGCCGACGCTCACCGGCCCGGCCAGCGCACCGCGGCCCACCTCGTCCACCCCTGCCACCAGCCCGTGCCCGGCCCGCAGCAGGGAGCGCTCCACCCGCAGGGTGGGGGCGGCGGTGGGGCTCACCCGACCCCCGAGCGGCCGGGGACACCGTCGAAGGCGCCGGGCGTGCCCAGCCAGTCGGCGTGCGACAGCGGCCACACGACCGCGTAGGCGCGGCCCACCACGTCCTCCAGGGGCACGAACCCGTCGTGCTCCTTGTCGCGGTTGTAGCGGGAGTCGGCCGACTCGGCGCGGTTGTCGCCCATGACCCACAAGCCGTCCTCGGGGACGGTGACGTCGAAGGGGTCGAGGCTCGGGTCGGCGTCCGGGTAGAGGTAGGCGGTCTCGTCGACCGGCACGTCGTTGACGGTGACCCGGCCCCGGGCGTCGCAGCAGACGACGTGGTCGCCGGGCAGCCCGACGACGCGCTTGATGAGGTGCTCGTCGGAGTCCTCCGGCAGCAGCCCCACGAAGGTGAGGACGTCCGCGACGACGGCGCCCAGCGGACTGCGCTCCGGCTCGGGGGTGTCGGCCAGCCAGCCGCCGGGGTCGGCGAAGACGACGACGTCGCCGCGGTGCAGCTCGAACGGGCCCGGGGTGAGCTTGCTGACCACGACGCGGTCGCCGATGTCGAGGGTGCGCTCCATCGACTGCGAGGGGATGTAGAAGGCCTGCAGCAGGAAGGTCTTCACGACCAGGGAGATGACCAGGGCCACCGCGACGACGAGGACGGTCTCGCGCACGGCGGCCAGGACGCCGCCGCGCGGGCGCGCGGGCGGAGCGGACCCCGGCCGGCCGGCGGGCTGCTCGCGCGCGTCGTTGCCGGCGCTCACTCGTCGGCCCCCCGGGTGACGGTGCCGATCTCGGACGGCGGCCAGCTGACGGCCACGACGCGACCCACGAGGTCCTCCAGGGCGATGGTGCCCCCACCGGGGGCGGCGAGGTGGGAACGGGAGTCCACGGACTCGCTGCGGTGGTCGCCCATCACCCACACCCTGCCCGGGGGGACCTCGATGTCGAACTCGACGTCGCTGGCCGTGTCGCCGGGGTGCAGGTAGGGCTCCTCGAGGGGCTCGCCGTCGACGAGCAGGCGGCCCCGGGGGTCGCAGCAGGTGATGCGCTCGCCGGGCAGGCCGACGACGCGCTTGACGTAGTCGCTCTCGCCGGGGTGGAAGCCGAGCAGGCCGCCGACGGCGGCGCCGAGGGCGGCCAGGCCCTCCGGCTCGGCCGGGGAGGGGGCGAAGGTCCCCGTGCCGTCGAAGACGACGACGTCACCGCGGTGGACGTCCTGCGCACCCACCCGCCAGACCAGCACGCGCTGGCCCGGCTCCAGGGTGGGGCTCATGGAGTCGGAGGGGATGGAGAAGGTCTGCACCACGAAGCTGCGCAGGAGCAGCGCCACCAGGAGCGCCAGGGCCAGCACGGTGACGGCGCGCGCGCCCCGGGAGCTGCGCGAGCCCGTGCGCGGGGCCGGCGTCGGGCGGGTGGTCGTCACGGTGCTCCTGCCTGCGGGGGTGCTGCTGTCGCGCTGCAGGCGGACCCGGCGCGGGCACGATGCTAGTGCCCCCCGGTGCCGGCGGACCGCCCGCCGCGCGGTGGACGGGGGCGGGGACGACGACGGGCCGGGCCCCGGAGGGACCCGGCCCGTCGCGCGGGAGGGCTGGTCAGCCGCGCGGCGTGGAGTCGCGGCGCTCCTTGATCTTGGCAGCCTTGCCGCGGAGGTCGCGCAGGTAGTACAGCTTGGCGCGCTTGACGTCACCGCGGGTGATGACCTCGATCTTCTCGATGATCGGGGTGTGCAGCGGGAAGGTCCGCTCCACGCCGACGCCGAAGCTCACCTTGCGGACGGTGAAGCTCTCGCGCACGCCGCCGCCGGTGCGGCGGATGACGACGCCCTGGAAGACCTGGACGCGCGAGCGGTTGCCCTCGACGACCTTGACGTGGACCTTCAGGGTGTCGCCGGCGCGGAACTCCGGGACGTCGTCGCGCAGGCTGGCGGCGTCGACGGTGTCGAGCACGTGCATGGTGTCGCTCTTCTCCCCTGCCGGCGCCACGGGTCCCCGGCTCAGGCATCGGTCCCGCGACGGTGTCCTCCGGCCGGGTGCGTCCCCCGTGGCGGGCGCACCCCCCGCCGCCCGGGGGCAGCGGTCACCGGTCGTCGCGGCTGGTTGGTGTGGTCAGCCGCTCAGTCTGCCACAGCGGGAGCCGCCGGCAGGAATCCGTGCGCGCCCGGCGCGAAGCCCTCCTCCGCCAGCACGGCCAGGTCCGCCGCGCCGCAGCGGGCCGGGTCGAGCCGGGCCAGCAGGTCGGGGCGGCGGCGCGCGGTGCGTCGCAGCGCCTGCTCGCGCCGCCAGCGGGCGACGGCACCGTGGTCGCCGCTGGAGAGCACCGCAGGCACGTCGAGCCCGCGCCAGGTGGCCGGCTTGGTGTAGGCGGGGTGCTCCAGCAGGCCGTCGTGCTCGCCCGCGTGGCTCTCCTCCGCGAGGCTGGCGGCGTTGCCGACGACGCCGGGCAGCAGCCGTGCGACGGCCTCGACGACGACGAGCACCGCGACCTCGCCGCCGTTGAGCACGTAGTCGCCCAGGGACACCTCGCGCACCCGCACGCCGCGGGCCCGGTAGTGCTCCACGACGCGCGCGTCGATGCCCTCGTAGCGCCCGCACGCGAAGACCAGCCACGGCTCGGCGGCCAGCTCCACGGCAGCGGCCTGGGTGAAGACCTCCCCCACCGGGCTGGGTACCAGCAGCACCGGCCCCCGCTCGCCGGCGCTCTCTGGCGGGTCGGCCAGGACGGCGTCCAGCGCCTCGCCCCACGGCTCGGGCTTCATCAGCAGCCCGGCACCACCGCCGTAGGGGGTGTCGTCCACGGTGCGGTGGCGGTCGTGGGTGTGCTCGCGCAGGTCGTGGACCCGCACCTCCAGCAGGCCCTGGGTGCGGGCCTTGCCGATGAGGGACAGCGACAGCGGCGCGAGGTACTCGCCGAAGATGGAGACGACGTCGACGCGCACCCTCAGACCCCGTCCTCGTCGCCGGGCAGCTCGACGAACAACCCGCCGGGCGGGTCCAGGACGACGCGCCCGCCGGCCACGTCGACCGTCGGCACCAGGCGCTCGACGAAGGGCACCAGCACCTCGCGCCCGTCCGTGCCGGTGACCACCAGGAGGTCCTGCGCAGTGCCGGTGATCAGGTCCGCGACCTCACCCAGCACGGTGCCGTCAGCGGTCACGGCGGCCAGGCCCCGCAGCTGGTGCGGGTACCAGGCGTCCTCCTCGGCCCCGGCGGCCTCGTCGACGTCGGCCATCAGCAGCGTGTCGCGCAGCGCCTCCACGGCGGTGCGGTCGGCGACCTCGGCGAACGCCACGAGCAGGGTGCCGCTGTGCCAGCGGGCGGACTCCACGGTGAGCGGGCCGCGGCCGGGCGGGTCGGTGCGCAGGACGGCGCCGGGGGCGAAGCGCTCCCCGGGGGCGTCGGTGCGCAGCTCCAGGGTCACCTCACCGCGCACGCCGTGCGGGCGGCCGATCCGGGCGACGACGTACTCCACGGGGGTCTCCAGTGCGGGGTTCGGGTGGGGCGGGGTCGGCTGCGGCGGCTGGTGCGGGGCGGAACGCAACGAGCGCCGGGGTCGCGGTGCGCGACCCCGGCGCTCGCCGGTGGGGCTGGTTCAGCGGCGGTCGACGTCGACGAGGTCGACGCGGACCTGCTGGTCGCCGGCGAGGGCACCGACGACGGTGCGCAGCGCCTTGGCCGTGCGGCCGGAACGGCCGATGACCCGGCCCAGGTCCTCCGGGTGCACGCGGACCTCGAGCAGGGCGCCGCGCCGCGACGCCTTGGACGTCACGCGCACGTCGTCCGGGTGCCCGACGATGCCGCGCACGAGGTGCTCGAGAGCGTCCGCGAGCACCGGCTCAGGACTCCGAGGCCGGGGTCTCCGCAGCGGCGGCCGGGGCCGGGGACGCGGTGGCAGCGGCCTGCTTGGTGGTGGTGGACGGCTGCTGGTAGCGGCCCTCCTGCCCCTTGGTGCCCTTGAACTTCTGCCAGTCGCCGGTCACCTTGAGCAGCGCGGCGACCTGCTCGGAGGGCTGAGCACCGACGCCGAGCCAGTACTGCGCCCGGTCGGACTTGATCTCGATGGTCGAGGGGTGCGTCATCGGGTTGTAGACGCCGATCTCCTCGATCGCACGACCGTCGCGCTTGGAGCGCGAGTCGGCGACGACGACGCGGTAGAACGGCGAGCGCATCTTGCCGAGGCGCTTCAGTCGGATCTTGACAGCCACGTGCGGGAGTCTCCGGTTCTCATCAGGGTGAGCGCCCACCGCCCGGTGTGGGGACGCCGGCAGGTGGAGCTCGCGGACGCGAACATCCCCGGGTGAGAGGGTCCCTGGGCGTTCGGGTGCACCCGCCATTGTGCCAGAGGTCGGCCGGGCCGCTCGACCGGGCGGCCGCACCCCCTCGGCGACGCCGGTACGGCGTCAGCGCAGCGCGGCGCCGGCCACGACGCGACCGCGCAGCACCACCGCACGGGGGCGGCGCAGGACACCCAGGCCGGCGCGCGGGTCGCCGTCCAGGACCAGCAGGTCCGCGCTCGCCCCCTCGGCCAGCGCGGGCCGGCCCAGCCAGCGGCGCGCCGACCAGGTCGCCGCGTCCAGCGCCGCCAGCACCGGCAGGCCGGCGGCCACCAGCTCGTGCAGCTCGTCGACGACGAGGCCGTGCGGCAGGACGCTGCCGGCGTCGGTGCCGGCGAAGACCTGGGCCCCCGCCTCGTGCAGGGCGGCGACGGTCGCGTACCGGCGCTCGTGCAGGGCCCTCATGTGCGCCGCGTACGCGGGGAACTTCGCCTCGCCGCGCTCGGCGATGCCGGGGAACGTGGCGATGTTGACCAGGGTGGGCACGACCGCGACGCCGCGCTCGGCCACCGCCGCCACCGTGGCGGCGGTCAGCCCGGTGCCGTGCTCGATGCCGTCCACGCCGGCTGCGAGCAGCTCCGGCACGCCCTCCTCGCCGAACTGGTGCACCGTGACGCGGGCACCGAGCGCGTGGGCGGCCTCGACACCGGCGCGCAGGACGTCGGCGGGCCAGCAGGGGGCCAGGTCGCCGCGGGAGCGGTCGATCCAGTCCCCCACGAGCTTGACCCAGCCGTCGCCGCGGCGGGCCTCGGTGCGGACGAACTCCACGAGGTCCTCGGGCTCGATCTCGTGGGCCAGCCCGCGCAGGTACCGCTTCGTGCGGGCGATGTGCCGACCCGCGCGCACGATGCGCGGCAGGTCCTCGCGCTCGTCCACCCAGCGCGTCCCGGAGGCCGATCCCGCGTCGCGCAGCAGCAGCGCTCCGGCGTCGCGGTCGGCGAGCGCCTGCGCCTCGGCGGTGGCCTCGTCGACCCACCCGGTGGGCCCCACGCCGACGTGGCAGTGCGCGTCGACCAGGCCGGGCAGCACCCAGCCGGGCAGCTCGGTCGTGGTGGCGCCGGTGGGCCGGGTGAACGTCAGCCGCCCGCCGAGCACCCACGCCTCGCCGCGCACCTCGTCCGGGCCGGTCAGGACCGGCCCGCTCAGGTGCAGCGCCTGCGCGCCCGCACCCCCGCTCCCGCCGGCCACGGCACCGTCCGCCTCAGCGTCCGCCGAGGAACTTGTCGAAGCCCTTGGGCAGGTTCAGCTGCGAGGGGTCGAACTCGGCCGGCGCCTGGGGGGCCCCGAACGCCGAGCCGGCGTCCTCACCGGCCGTGATCGCCCGGCTCGCCGCCGCGCGCTCCTGCTCGGCCCGCTTGGCGGGGTTGCCCGACTTGCCCTTGCGGCCCTTGGCGGCAGCGGCGCGCGCCTTCTGCTTCTTGGAGGTCCCGCCCGGCACGCCCGGCATCCCGGGGATGCCCGGCACCCCACCGCCGCCCAGGCCCTTGCGCATCTGGCGCATCATCTTCTGCGCCTGCCCGAAGCGCTCGAGCATGTCGTTGACGGCCGAGGTGCTCGCCCCGCAGCCGGCGGCGATGCGGGCGCGGCGCGATCCGTTGATGATGCGCGGCTGGCGCCGCTCCAGCGGCGTCATCGAGCGCACCATCGCCTCGATGCGGTCGAACTCGCGCTCGTCGAAGGCGTCGAGCTGGTCGCGGATCTGCGCCATGCCCGGCAGCATCCCGAGCATCTTCTTGATCGAGCCCATGTTGCGCACGGCGTTGAGCTGCTGGAGGAAGTCGTCGAGGGTGAAGTCCTCGTCGGCGGCGAACTTGGCCGCCATGGACTGCGCCTGCTCCGCGTCGAAGGCCCGCTCGGCCTGCTCGATGAGGGTGAGGACGTCACCCATGTCGAGGATGCGCGAAGCCATGCGGTCGGGGTGGAACAGCTCGAAGTCGTCGAGCTTCTCCCCGGTGGAGGCGAACATCACCGGCTGACCGGTGACCTGCCGCACCGACAGGGCCGCGCCGCCGCGGGCGTCGCCGTCGAGCTTGGTGAGCACCACGCCGTCGAAGCCGACGCCGTCGCGGAACGCCTCGGCGGTGGCCACGGCGTCCTGGCCGATCATCGCGTCGAGGACGAAGAGGACCTCGTCGGGCGAGACGGCGGCGCGGATGTCGATCGCCTGCTGCATCATCTCGGCGTCCACGCCGGTGCGGCCGGCGGTGTCGACGACGACGACGTCGAAGTGGTGGTGCCGCGCGTGCTCGACGCCGGCGCGGGCGACGGCCACGGGGTCGCCGACGCCGTTGCCGGGCTCCGGGGCGAAGACGTCCACGCCGGCGCGCTCACCGGTGATCTGCAGCTGGTTGACGGCGTTCGGGCGCTGCAGGTCGCAGGCCACCAGCAGCGGGCGGTGCCCGTTGCGCTCGAGGTGGCGGCCCAGCTTGCCCGCGAGCGTGGTCTTGCCGGCGCCCTGCAGGCCGGCCAGCATGATCACGGTCGGCGGGTTCTTGGCGAAGCGCAGCCGGCGGGTCTCGCCGCCGAGGATCGCGACGAGCTCCTCGTTGACGATCTTGACGACCTGCTGGGCCGGGTTGAGCGCCTGGGAGACCTCCAGGCCGGTGGCCCGCTCGCGCACCTGCGCGGTGAACTGGCGCACCACCGGGAGCGCGACGTCGGCGTCGAGCAGGGCCCGGCGGATCTCGCGGACCGTCGCGTCGACGTCCTCGGCGGACAGCCGCCCCTTGCCGCGCAGGGACTTGAACGTCGCGGTGAGGCGGTCGGAGAGCGTGGCGAACACGTGCTCAGCCTACGGGAGGTGGGCCCCCGCCCCGCCCCGCGGCGGGCGGGACCCCGCCGGTGCGCGGGGCACCCCCCTCAGCCGGGGACCTCGGCGGCGTCGGACAGAGCCCGCACGGCGATCGCCACCCGCGGCGGGCTCAGCCGCTGCCCGTCCGGCTCGGCCAGGTAGAGGGTGTCCACGGCCTGCGCCGCGTAGGTGGCCACGTGCGCGGAGCGGATGTCGAGCCGCTCGGCGGCCAGCGCCCGCCCCAGCGCGTGCAGCAGCCCGGGGCGGTCGGCGGCGCGCACCTCCAGCACCGTGGCGCGCTCGGAGGCCCCCGGCAGGATCACCACCCGCGGGTGGGCCACCAGCGAGCGCACGCCGGCGACGGGCCGCGCGGTGCGCGCGTCGCGCGCGGCGAGGCGGTCCAGCAGCGCGACGTCGCCGGCGACGATGCGTTCCAGACCCACGCGCAGCAGCTCCGCCGAGGGCGCGTCGCCGCCGGGGGACTCCACCCACCAGGAGTCCACGGCCACGCTCCCGAGCGTGCGGACCAGGGCGGACCTCACCAGGAGGCGGTGGCCGGCCAGCAGGCCCGCCAGGTCCGCGAACAGGCCGGTGCGGTCGCGGGCGACGACCCGCACCACGAAGAAGCCGTCGACCTCGCGCACGTCCACGCGGGTGGGTCCACCGGCGGCCACGTCGGCGGCCAGGGCCTCCTCCTCGGCGTCGAAGCCGCCCACGGCCGGCACCGGCTCACCGGCCAGGCTGGCGCGCGCCCGGGTCACCAGGTCGTCGACCAGCCGCGCCCGCCACGGCGACCAGGCCGCCGGGCCGGCGGCGCGCGCGTCGGCCTCGGTCAGCGCTCGCAGCAGGTCCAGCACGTCCGCGCGGCCGTCGACGGCGGTCACCAGCGCCTGCACCGTGCTCGGGTCGTCGGGGTCGCGCCGGGTGGCCAGCTCCACCAGCGTCAGGTGCTCGGCGACCAGGCGCTCGACCACGGCCGCGTCGCCCGGCTCGAGACCGGCTCGCTCGCACACCCGGCGCGCCAGGGGTGCACCGGTGCGCGAGTGGTCCTGGGCACCGGGCACCTTGCCGATGTCGTGCAGCAGCGCGGCCAGCAGCAGCACGTCCGGGCGGGGCACGTCGCGCACGAACGCCCGCGCCGCCACCGCCGTCTCGACGAGGTGGCGGTCGACCGTCCAGCGGTGCACGGCGTTGCGCTGGGGGCGGTTGCGCACGGCCGTCCACTCCGGCAACCAGCGCTCCACCAGGCCCACCAGGTCCAGCTGCTCCCACACCGGCACCTGCGCGGGGCCGGCGGCCAGCAGCTCCAGCAGCGCCTCGCGGGCGGCCGGCGGCCACGGCTCGGGCAGCGGGGGGCACGCGGCGAGCAGGTGCTCCAGCGTCACCGGCGACAGGGGCAGCCCGGCGCGCACGGCGGTGGCCGCGGCGCGCAGCGGCAGCACCGGGTCCTCGGCCGGGGAGACGCCCGAACCCAGGACGACCTCGCCGTCGTGCTCGACGAGGCCGTGCCCCAGCGAGCGCAACCGCGGGCGGCGGCCGGTGGCGCGGAAGCGGCGCGACGGCATCGACTGGCGGGCCCGGCGGGTGGTGGTGTCCACGGCGGCCGAGACGGTGCGCGCGGCCTGGGCCACGGCCGCCAGCAGCAGGTCGGCGTCGGCGTAGCCGCACACCACGGCGACGGCGTCCTGCTCGGCCAGCAGCAGGCGGTCGCCGGGGCGGCCGGAGGAGGCCTGCAGCCCGTCGCGCACGTCGAGCAGGACGGTGTGGGCCTCGTCGACGGCGCCGTGCGGGCGGTCGGTCAGCCACGTGGCGGCCAGGGCCCGCAGCGCGACCGCGTCGCGCAGTCCACCGCGGGCCTCCTTCAGGTCCGGCTCGAGCAGGTAGGCCAGCTCACCGCAGCGCGCGGCGCGCTCGGCCAGGGAGTCCAGCACCTGCGGCAGGCGCCGGCGGGCGCCGGCGCGCCAGTCGTCCAGCAGGTGCCCGCGGGTGCGGGCCACCAGCCCGCCGTCACCGGCGACCACGCGCAGGTCCAGCAGCCCCGTGGCGGCGGCCAGGTCGGTGGCGGCGACCTCGCGGCACTCCCTGGCCGTGCGCACCGAGTGGTCCAGGCGCAGCCCGGCGTCCCACAGCGGGTACCAGACGCGGTCGGCCAGCGCCGCGACGTCGCCGGCACCCAGGGTGCGGCCGTCGTGCAGCAGGACGAGGTCGACGTCGCTGGCGGGGCCGCAGTCGCCGCGGGCCAGGGAACCGACGCACGCCAGGGCCACGCCGGCGGTGGCGCCCGGCGGGCCGTCGGGGTCGGGGAGCAGCTCGGACAGGGGCTCCACGGCGCGGTCCCACACGTCGCGCAGCCGGGACTCCACGAGCTGCACCAGCTCGGCGCGGCGGTGCGGGCCGGGACGCCCGGCCCGCACCGCCAGCGCGAGTCGCTCGGTGCGCAGGTCGACGCTCAGCGCCGGCCCCGTCGCAGCGGGAGGGGGGTGCTCACAGCGCGTCCGGCCCGTGCTCGCCGGTGCGCACCCGCACCACGTCCTCGACGTCCTGCGTCCACACCTTCCCGTCGCCGATGCGCCCGGTCTGAGCGCTCTTGACGACCACCTCGACGACGTCGTGGATGTCGACGTCGTCGACGAGGACCTCGACGCGGACCTTGGGGACCATGTCGACGGTGTACTCCGCACCGCGGTAGACCTCGGTGTGGCCGCGCTGGCGGCCGTACCCGGAGGCCTCGGAGATCGTCAGGCCCTGCACCCCGTAGGACTCCAGGGCGGACTTCACGTCGTCGAGCTTGTGCGGCTTGATGATGGCGGTGAGCAGCTTCACGCGGAGACCTCCGAGGTCGCGCCGGGGGTGGTGGTGGCGTGGCGGGCGGTCGGGCGGGTGCCGCCGCCGAGGTGGCCGCCGCCCAGGGTGCCCCAGTCGTAGCCGGACTCGGCGTGCTCGACCTGGTCGATGCCGGCGACCTCGTCCTCCTCGTCGAGGCGGAAGCCCATCGTCTTCTGGATCAGCACGCCGATGACCCAGGTGACGACGAAGGAGAACACCAGGACCGCCAGGGCGCCGACGACCTGGCGCCACAGCTGGTCCACGCCGCCGCCGAAGAACAGGCCGTCCACGCCGTTGGGGGCGTCGGCGGTGGCCAGGAAGCCTACGGCGATCGTGCCCCACAGGCCGCCGACGAGGTGCACGCCGACGACGTCGAGGGAGTCGTCGTAGCCGAGCTTGTACTTCAGGCCCACGGCCAGGGCGCACAGGACGCCGGCGAGGACGCCGATGACGATGGCGCCGACGGGGTTGACGGCCGCGCAGGCCGGGGTGATGGCGACCAGGCCGGCCACGGCACCGGAGGCGGCGCCCAGGGAGGTGGCGTGCCCGTCGCGGAAGCGCTCGGTGAGCAGCCAGCCCAGGATCGCGGCGGAGGTGGCGACGAGGGTGTTGACCCAGGCCACGGCGGCCGTGTTGCCGGAGGAGACGGCCGAGCCGGCGTTGAAGCCGAACCAGCCGAACCACAGCAGGCCGGCGCCGAGCATCACCAGCGGCAGGTTGTGCGGGCGCATCGGCTCGCGGCCGAAGCCCTTGCGGTTGCCCAGGACGAGGACGAGCGCGAGGGCGGCCGCGCCCGCGTTGATGTGGATCGCGGTGCCGCCGGCGAAGTCGATGGCCTCGACCTGGTTGGCGATCCAGCCGCCGACGTAGGAACCGTCGTCGGAGGAGAAGGCGAAGACCCAGTGCGCCACGGGGAAGTACACGATCGTGGCCCACACGCCGGCGAAGACCATCCAGGCACCGAACTTCGCCCGGTCGGCGATGGCGCCGGAGATCAGGGCGACGGCAAGGATGGCGAAGGCGGCCTGGAAGCCGACGAACGCCATGCCGGGCAGGGTGCCGGACAGGTTGCCCTCGCCCAGCAGGCCGGTGAGGCCGAAGTACTCCAGCGGGTCGCCCAGCAGGCCGCCGCCGACGTCGTTCCCGAACGCCATCGAGTAGCCGTAGAGCACCCACAGGACGCCGATGAGGCCGAGGGCGCCGAAGCTCATCATCATCATGTTCAGAACGCTCTTGGCGCGGACCATGCCGCCGTAGAAGAGCGCGAGTCCGGGAGTCATCAGCAGCACGAACGACGCGCTGGTGAGGATCCAGGCGGTGTCACCGGTATCCATGGGCAACGGGACCTTCCGCGAGGCCGGCACGTGCCGGCGGGGGGGACGGGGGGCGCCGCAGCGGTGCGCGGCGGGGACTGGTCGGTGGGTCGGGTCAACCGTGGACTCGGCGTGTTACGCGCGCCGCCGCCGAGTGTTTCGTCGCGGTGACGCGAGGCGGGCACGTGTGAACATCGCGTTACGCACCCGGGCGCAGCCGGCGGTCGCAGGCGCAGCGTCGCCACCTCGCCACCGCGCGTGCACGGCTCTCCGGGGACCGCGTGGCCCCGGACGCGGCGGACCCCCGCCGCGCGGGGGCGCGACGGGGGTCCGTCGGGTGGGGCGGCAGCCGTCAGGACAGCAGCGCGTCCACGAACGCCCCGGCCTCGAAGGGCGCCAGATCGTCGGGCCCCTCCCCCAGACCGATCAGCTTCACCGGCACGCCGAGCTGACGCTGCACCGCCACGACGATGCCGCCCTTGGCGGTGCCGTCCAGCTTGGTCAGCACGATGCCGGTCACCTGCACGACCTCGGAGAACACCGCGGCCTGGCGCAGGCCGTTCTGCCCGGTGGTGGCGTCCAGCACGAGCAGCACCTCGTCCACCGGCCCGTGGCGCTCGACGACGCGCTTGACCTTGCCCAGCTCGTCCATGAGGCCGGCCTTGTTCTGCAGACGGCCGGCGGTGTCCACGAGCACGACGTCGGCGTCGGCGTCGATGCCGGCCTTGACGGCGTCGAAGGCCACCGAGGCCGGGTCTGCGCCGTCGCGCTCGGAACGCACCGTCGGCACGCCGACGCGCTCGCCCCAGGTGGCCAGCTGCTCGGCAGCGGCTGCGCGGAAGGTGTCCGCGGCGCCGAGCACGACCTCCTTGTCCTGGGCGACGAGAACGCGGGCGAGCTTGCCGACGGTCGTGGTCTTGCCGGTGCCGTTGACACCGACGACCAGCACGACCGCGGGGCGGTCGTCGTGGCGGGTGGTGGCCAGCTCACGCCCGTCGTCGGGGCCGACGGCCGCCAGCAGCTCCTCGCGCAGCAGCTCGCGCAGCTGGGCGGGCTCGCGGGTGCCCAGCACGCGCACCCGCTCACGCAGGTGGTCGACGATCTCGGTGGTCGGCCCGACGCCCACGTCGGCCAGCAGCAGGGTCTCCTCGACCTCCTCCCAGGTGGACTCGTCGAGGGTGTCGCGCGAGAGCAGGGCGAGCAGGCCCTGGCCGAGGGCGGAGTTGGAACGCGCCAGCCGCTCGCGCAGCCGGACCAGGCGCCCGGCGGCGGACTCGGGACGCTCGGTGAGGGGGCCTGCGGGCTCCTCGGGCAGCTCCACGACGTCCACGGCGCGGCTGGGCGAGTCGCGCGGGACCTCCGCGTCGTCACCCACACCGGGCAGCGGGTCGGTGTCCGAGCGCGGGCCGAGGCTGGAGCGTCCCGCCCGCGGCGCCTCGCGCGGCTCCAGCGAGGAGCGCCGCCGGCGCCGGGGGCGCACCAGGCCCGCGAGGGCGCCGACGCCCGCGAGGACGATCAGGACGGCGACGCCGATGACGATGTGCAGGGTCTCCACGGGGGCCGATCCTCCCAGACCCTGCTCACGGCCCGCTCGGGCCCGCCCCGCGGGCCGGGCGCCCCGGCACGTCGCCGACGCGCGTCAGCCGACGCGGACGCGGGTCAGCGGGCGCGGGCCGCCTCGGCCTCGTCGCGGTGGGCGCGGTGCGCAGCCAGGCGCTGAGCGGCGTGCTGGGCCACGTGCTCGGCGGTGCGCCGGGCCCGGTTACGGCCGTGGTGGGCCGCGCGCAGCACCACCGGCGCCCAGCGGGCGGCCAGCGCGTCGAGCCGGGCCACGAAGCGGCTGCCGCGGGCCCGCAGGGGCGGCGCGGCGACGGAGAGCAGGACCGACGCCGCGAGCCCCACCACCAGGACGAACGTCACGATCAAGGTCGTCATCACCACGAGGACAACAGTGCCTCGCGCACCCCGCGCGCACCACCGCGCCACGACCCTGTTGCCGCTCCGTGACCATCCGGTCACAGTTGCTTCACCGGTGCGCCACCGCGCGATCACCGCCGCCCGCGGCGCCCCCTCAGGCCGGGGTGGCCTCGCGCAGCCGCTGGCTGACGACGGTGCTGATGCCGTCGCCGCGCATCGTCACCCCGTACAGCGCGTCGGCGATCTGCATGGTGCGCTTCTGGTGGGTGATGACGATGAGCTGGCTGGAGGCCCGCAGCTCCTCGAACAGGGTGATGAGCCGCGACAGGTTCGCGTCGTCCAGCGCGGCCTCCACCTCGTCGAGGACGTAGAAGGGGCTGGGGCGGGCGCGGAAGATCGAGACCAGCATCGCGACCGCGGCCAGCGAGCGCTCCCCGCCCGACAGCAGCGACAGGCGCTTGACCTTCTTGCCCGCCGGGCGCGCCTCCACCTCGATCCCGGTGGTCAGCATGTCGGCCGGGTCGGTGAGCACCAGCCGCCCCTCACCGCCCGGGAAGAGGCGGGGGAAGACCTGCTCGAACTGCGCGGCGACGTCGGTGAACGCCTCCGTGAAGACGCGCTCGACGCGCTCGTCGACCTCCCGGACGATGTCCAGCAGGTCCTTGCGGGACTTCTTCAGGTCGTCGGACTGGGCCACGAGGAAGGCGTGCCGCTCCTCCATCGCGGCGTACTCCTCCAGCGCCAGCGGGTTGACCGTGCCCAGCTGGGACAGGGCCCGCTCCGCGGCGCGCCGGCGCTTGTCCTGCTCGGCGCGCACGTAGGGGCGCGGTTCGGCCTGCACGTCCGGCTCGGGGTCCCCGGGCGCCGGCGGCGAGGGCGGCACCGGCTGGTCGGGGCCGAACTCGGCGACGAGGACGTCGGGGTCGGTGCCCAGTTCCTCGATCGCGCGGGTGCGCAGCGCCTCGATGCGCCAGCGCTGCTGCGCACGCGCCACCTCGTCGGCTTGCCGGGAATCGCCCAGACGCTGCTGCTCGGCGCTCAGCGACTCCACCGCCCGGCGGGCGGTGGCCACCTCCTCCTCGAAGCGGGCGCGAGCCGCCTCGGCGGCCTGCCGCAGCCGTGAGGCCTCGGCCGCGGAGGTCTCCCACGCGGCCAGGGCCCGCTCGGCGCCCTCGCGCACCCGGGTGGCCACGCGGGACTGCTCGGCGCGGCGGGCACGCCGTGCCGCGGTCCGCTCACGGGCACGCAGCTCCTCGGCGGCCTGCCGCTCGAGGGCGTCGGCGCGCCCCGTGAGGGCCCGGGCGCGCTCCTCCGTGGTGCGCAGCGCCAGGCGCGCCTCGGTCTCGGCGCGCCCCAGCGAGCGGGCGTGCTCGGCGAGGCGGTCGCGCTCGTCGGTGGAGGTGGCGCCGGAGTCGTCGGCGGGGGCGGCGGACGCGGCCTCGAAGCGCTCACCCAGCTCGGCGAGCTGGGCGCGGTCGCTCTCCAGCCGCGCGGCGACCTGGGTGCGGGTGGCCGCGGTGCGCTCGGCCTCGGCGGCCGCGGCGCGCACCGCCGCCCCCAGGTGCGCGAGCTGCTCGGCGACGGCGTTCATCCGCGCGTCGCTCTCGTGCAGCCGCTCCAGCGCGGCCTCCACGCGGTCGGCGGCCTGCTCGCGGGCGTGCTGGGCACCGGTGAGGGCGAACTGGGCGCGCTGCAGGCGGTGCTCGGCGGCGGAGAGGGCGTCGGTGGCCTCGTCGACGGCGGCCTGCACCTGCAGCAGGCTGGGGGCGGAGGCGGACCCGCCGGCAGCGCGGTGCGCGGACAGGACGTCGCCCTCGCGGGTGGCGGCGACCAGGTCGGGGCGGGCGGCGACGACGGCGCGGGCCGCGGCCAGGTCGGTCACGACGACGACCTCGCCCAGCAGCCGCGCCAGCGCACCGGCGAGCTCGGCGGGGGCCTTCAACAGGGCCAGCGCCGCCCGCGCGCCGTCGGGCAGCCCCGCGGCGGCGGGCGTGGCGTCGGGGGCGGCGGCGCCGGCCACGACCATCCCGGCGCGCCCGGCGTCCTCGGCGCGCAGGTGCTCGATGGCGGCGGCGGCCTCCTCGGGCCCGGCGACGGCGACCGCGTCGGCGGCAGCGCCCAGCGCCGCGGCCACGGCCTGCTCCCAGCCCGTCTCCACCTCCAGCAGCGCCGCCACCGAGCCCAGGACGCCGGAGACCGCGGAACCGGCGGCCAGCAGCGCGCCCGCGCCGTCTCCGCGGGTCAGCCCGATCTCCAGCGCCTCCTTGCGCGCGGACCAGCCGGCGCGCTCCTGGGCGGCGGCGCGCTCCTCGGCGCGGGCGGCCTCGCAGGCGGCCTCGGCCTCGGCCAGGGCCGCGGCCGCCGCCTCGTGCTCGGCGTCCAGGCCCTCCTCGCCCTCCTCGACGCCGGCGACCTGGGTCTCCAGCGCCGCGAAGTCCGAGCGGGCACGCTCACGGCGCTGCTCGGCGTCGGCCAGGGCGCCGGACAACCGCTCCAGCTCGGCCTGGCCGACCTCCACGCGGCTGCGGGCGGCGGCGACCTGGCCACCCAGGCGCGCCAGGCCCTCGCGACGGTCCGCGGCGGCGCGCAGCGCGGCGGCCACGCGCCGGTCCTCCTCGGCGGCGGTGCGGTCGGCCTCGGCGCGGCGGGCGAGCACGTCGTCGAGGGCGGCGCGGTGCTCGGCGACCAGGCCGGCCAGCTCGGCCTCCTCCGCGCGCACACGGGCGGCGGAAGCCGACAGCTCCTCGGGGTCGCGCCGGCCGGTCTGCTCGTCGGGCTCCGCGGCCAGCAGCCGCAGCCGCTCAGCGGCCAGCGCCTGCACGCCGCGCAACCGCTCGGCCAGGGCCTGCAGGCGGTGGTGGGTGTCCACGGCGCGGGCCAGGTCCGGGGCGGCGGCCGCGGCGGCGGCCTCGGCGGCGCGCAACCGGCCGGTGGCCTCTGCGAGCTCGGCCTCCACCTTCTGCTGGCGACGCTTCAGCACCGCCTCGTCGGCCTCCTCGCGCTGCAGGGAGCTCGTGGCCTGCACCAGGTCGTCGGCCAGCAGCCGCAGGCGCGCGTCGCGCAGGTCGGCCTGCACGACCTGCGCACGGCGGGCGGCCTCGGCCTGGCGGCCCAGGGGCTTGAGCTGGCGGCGGATCTCGGTCACCAGGTCGGCGACGCGGGTGAGGTTGCCCTCCATCGCGTCGAGCTTGCGCAGCGCCTTCTCCTTGCGGCGTCGGTGCTTGAGGACCCCGGCGGCCTCCTCGATGAAGGCGCGGCGCTCCTCCGGGGAGGCGTGCAGCACCGCGTCGATCTGGCCCTGCCCGACGATGACGTGCATCTCGCGGCCGATGCCGGAGTCGCTGAGCAGCTCCTGCACGTCCAGCAGTCGGCAGGAGGAGCCGTTGATCGCGTACTCCGAGCCGCCCGTGCGGAACATCGTCCGGGTGATCGTCACCTCGGCGAACTCGATGGGCAGGGCCCCGTCGGTGTTGTCGATCGTGAGGCTGACCTCGGCCCGGCCCAGCTGCGCGCGCCCCTCCGGCCCGGTGGTGCCGGCGAAGATGACGTCCTCCATCTTGCCGCCGCGCAAGCTCTTGGCGCTGTGCTCCCCCATCACCCACGTCAGGGCGTCCACGACGTTGGACTTGCCCGAGCCGTTCGGGCCGACCACGCACGTGATCCCCGGCTGCAGCCGCAGCGTCGTCGCCGAGGCGAACGACTTGAACCCCTTGAGGGTGAGGGTCTTCAGGTGCACGGGACGGGAGCCTAACCAGCGCCGGCGACAGCTCCGGGCCGCCGCGCCCGGGCCCGGCCCTCAGCGGGTGGTGAACCCGCTCAACCCGCGCGGCTCGCTCCAGCGCTCGACGACGGCGCTGACGCGGCCGGGACGGCCGTGCTCCCCCGGGGGGGGGGGGGGGGGGGGGGGCGGGGGGGGGGGGGGGGGGGGGGGGCCCGCGGCCCGCGGCCCCGCCCGGCCCGCGGGCGGGGGGGGCGGGGCGCCGGCCCGC
>NZ_JBJLRI010000052.1:0-29810 GCF_050871405.1 Kineococcus esterisolvens | reverse complement strand
CCGGGCCCCGCGGGGCCCGGGCCGCCGTCGTGCCCGGTCCTCGCGGGGTGGTGGCAGCGGCCGAGGTGCGCGGACGGCGCGCCCGGGCCAGTGCCGCGGTCAGCGGTGCGCGGAGAGCCCGGCGGCCGGCACCCCCGACCGCCCGGGCGGGACGCTCAGGCCGGCTCCGGCCCGTCGTCGTAGGCGTCGGCGGCCGGGACGCTGTCGACGCCCGGGCGCGGCTCCTCGTCGACCACGTCGAGCAGCTGGACGATGTTCGTCGTCTCGATGAGGAACTTCACCACCGCCGGCGGGCGGATCAGCGTGACGCGGCGCGCGCGGGACCGGGAGGCCAGCCGGGCCAGGAAGGCCAGGCCGGTGGAGTCCATGAAGGTCACGTGGTGCGCGTCGACCTGGAGGGGGCGACCGGACGACAGGGCGTCCTCGGCCGCCTCGAGCAGGTCGGGGCCGAGCTCGGCGTCGATCTCGCCGGTCAGCACCACGCGCGTGGCCCGCGGCTCGTAGAGCACGTGCACCGACCCGGGGTCGACCGAGCGGACCTCGGGCACGCGGGACGTCTCGCCCGGGGGTGTCGCGTCGTTCGTCATCGTCCCTCCGCAATACCGCGCTCATCGCCGTGCCCGGGTGGCTGCAGGCAGCGGGTGACCGGCGCGGCTCGTCGCCGCACAGTAGGTCACGACGGCACCGCTGCGCGACGTGCACCCGCTCGGCGCAGCGGCTGCACCTTCGGCGCGCGGCCCGTCGAGGCCGCCTGCATGCTATCGACCGAGGTCGAGGTCGCCGTCGCGCACCTGCGACGCACCCAGCCCACTCGAGGAGCCCCCCGGATGCCCGGCAGTCGACCGCAGCCCCTGCCGCTGCGCGAGGTGCCCGCCGCGGTGCTCCTGCTGGACCTGCCCGCCGGGGTGGCCGCGGCGGACGCCGGGGCGGCGCGACTGGCCGCGGGCGACGAGCCGGGAGCCGTGCCCGGGGACCTGCCGGCGTTCTGCCGCTCCGCGGGGCTGCCCGTCTCCGTCGCGCACCGCGCCCGGACGGGACGGGTGCCCGGGGAGCTGGTCGCCGGCCGGTGGTGGCTGACCGTGGCGCCCGTGGCGGCCGGGCGCGCGCTGCTGTCCCTGCACGAGGTCGGGGACGTGCCCGAGGGGGGCCCCACGGGGACGGCGGGCGGTCCGGCCGACGTGGTCGCCGTCGTCGCCGGTGCCGCCCTCACGGCCGTGCCGGCCGGGGGCGCGGCGGAGGGCGTCGTGCAGTGGGTGGGCACCGGCTGGACGCGGGTGACCGGGGTGCCCGCGCCCGACGTGGTGGGCCGCGGGTGCACGGGGCTGCTGCTGTCGGGGGACGAGGGCGCACGCGCCCACCTGCGCGACGCGGCGCGCTCCGGTGAGCCCGCACGGGCCACCGTGCTCGCCGAGCGCGCCGACGGCAGCCGGTTCCTGCACCGCGTGCGCGCCACGCCCCTGCGCGACGCGACCGGCGCGGTGCGCCACGTCGTGACCTGGCACACCGACGTCACCGCCCCCGAGCCGGCCCCGGCGCCGGACCTCAGCGCGCTGGACGCCCTCGGCCCGGCCCCGACCCGCGAGGCGGTGGTCACGGGACTGGGGGCCACGGTGCGGGCGCTGACCGGGCCGGTGGTCTCCGCGGCCCTGGTCGCGCTCGTCGACGAGCCGGCCGGCCGGTCGGCGGGCGCCGAGGTGGAGGTCGTCGCGGCGGCCGGCGAGCCGTTCGAGGGGCTGCTCGGCAGGGTGTGGCGGCGCGCGGGCGGCGAGCGCGCCGACGACCCCCTGCTGCGCCGCCCCGGGCCGGGCGGCCCGGTGCCGCTGCCGCCGGGCGACGGGGACGCCGGCACCGCCTCGGGGTGGCTGGCGCGGCTGACGCGCGCGGCCGGGCCGGGGGTCGTGGCGCTCCCGCTGCCCGGGCACGGGCACGTCCTGGGCTGGTTGATCGTCCTTCCGGGTGAGACCGGCCCGGAGGGCGGGAACGGCGCCGTCCTGCGCGCCGCGGCCCGCCGCGCGGGACTGGTGGTGGAGAACGCGAGACTGCACGCACGGGAGCACGAGTTGTCAGAGACGCTGCAGCGCAGCATGTTGCCGGAAGACACCGCGGTGGAGGGGCTCGACGTCTGGGCGTTCTACGCCCCGAACGCCGACCACGCCCAGGTGGGGGGCGACTGGTACGACGTGCTGCAGGCGCCCGACGGCAGCGCCGGCGTCGTCATCGGCGACGTCGTGGGCCACGACGTGGAGGCCGTGGCCGCCATGGGGCAGATGCGCTCCGTGGTGCGCTCGGCCGCGCAGGAGCTCGACGACCCCGGCAGCGTCCTGATGCGCGTGGACCAGCTCGCCGCGGGCGTGAGCATCCCCCGCATGGCCAGCCTGGTGTACGCCTCGCTGCAGCGCCTCGACGACGGCGGCTGGGAGGTCGCCTGGAGCAGCGCCGGGCACCTGCCGCCGCTGCTGCGGCGCGCCGACGCCGGCGACGGGCCCGTCGTGGACGTCCTCAGCGACGCCACCGGCACCCTCGTGGGCCTGGGCGAGCGCCCCCGCCCCACCCGGGAGCGTGCGCTGCGCCCCGGGGACGTGCTGGTCTTCTACACCGACGGGCTCATCGAGGCCCGCCACCGGCCGATGCGCGACGGGATGGAGGTCCTCGTGGAGCTGCTCGCCGGCAGCCGGGCGCGCGACGCCGCCGGGATCGGCGAGGAGCTGCTGCAGGGCCTGGGGGAGTCCTCCGAGGACGACACCGCGATCGTCGTGGTGCGGGTGCCGGAGGAGTCCGAGGAGCCGGCGCAGCGGGTGGCGGACACGCCCCGGCGGCGCCGCTGGCAGCTGCCCTCGGAGCCGTCGTCGGTGGGCAAGGCGCGCCACGCCACGCTGCGCGCCTGCGCCGTGTGGGGTCTGGCCGTCGGCCCGCAGGCGGAGATCGTCGTGTCCGAGCTGGTCGCCAACGCCGTCCTGCACGGCTGGGGCCCCGTGGGGCTGCGGCTGTTCGACCTGCCCGGCGCCCTGCGCCTGGAGGTGGAGGACGACAGCCCCGAGCACCCCCGCGTCGTGGACGCCCGCCCCGACGGCGCCGGCGGGCACGGGATGCGGGTGGTCGCCACGCTGGGCCGCTGGGGCGTCACCCCCACCCGGCGGGGCAAGATCGTCTGGGTGGAGATCCCCACCTCCTGACCGCGGCCCCGGCCGCACCCCTGCGAGAGGAGCACCCGTGAGCACCGGCACGAACCTGCTGGGCGGGCCGCCGCCCACCCACCTGCCCGAGCACCCGGAGGTCGACGCCGAGGTGGCGGGCGGCGCCGACCCCGCGGAGGTCGCCGCGGCGCACCCGGCGGCCTCGCTGCCGTGGGCGCTGCTGGCCGAGCGCGCCCTGGACGACGGGCAGCCCGTGAGCGCCTACGCCTTCGCCCGCACCGGCTACCACCGCGGGCTGGACGCGCTGCGGCGCGCCGGCTGGCGCGGGCACGGCCCGGTGCCGTGGTCGCACGGGCCGAACCGCGGCTTCCTGCGCGCGCTCGCCGCGCTGCAGCGGGCGGCGGAGGCGATCGGGGAGACCCCCGAGGCGACGCGCTGCCGGGACTTCCTGCGCGACTGCGACCCGCAGGCCCCCGCCGAGCTCCTGCCGTGAGCACGGCGGCGCGCCCCGCCCCGGACGACGCCCCGGACGGTGCCCGGGACGGGGCTCCCGTCGTCGTGGTCGGGGCCGGCGTCGCCGGTGCCGCCTGCGCCCGGGTCCTCGTCGACGCCGGCGTGCCGGTGCAGCTGGTGGACCGGGGCCGCCGGCCCGGCGGCCGGATGAGCGGCCGCCGGGTGGAGACGTCCGAGGGCGTGCGCGTCGTCGACCTCGGCGCGTCCTACTTCACGGTCTCCGGGGACGGCTCCGGGGAGGGCTTCGCCGCGCAGGTCGCCGACTGGGAGGCGCGCGGGCTCGCGCACCGCTGGACGGACACCTTCGCGGTGCTCGGGGGCCGCGCCGCCGACGGCACCCGCCCGGGGCGGCGCACCTCCAGCGGCCCCTGGCGCTGGGGCGCCCCCGCCGGGCTGCGCAGCCTCGTGGACGACCTGCTCACCCCGCCGGGGCGCGTCCCCGTGCCGCTGCGGACGTCCACCGACGTGGAGGCCGTCGGGGCCGGGCCGCAGGGCCCGTCCGTGGACGGCCGGCGCGCCGCCGCCGTGGTGCTGGCGATGCCCGACCCGCAGGCGGCGGACCTCGTGCCGCGCACGGTGGCCACCCGTCTGGACCTGTCGCCGCGCTGGAAGCACCGGCCCTGCATCGCGGTGTGCGCGGCGTGGCCGCAGCGCTGGTGGCCGGACTTCCACGGCGCGTTCGTGAACGACGACGACCTGCTCGTCTTCCTGGCCGACGACGGCGCCCGCCGCGGGGACGGCGCCCCGGTGCTCGTCGCGCACGCCGCGCCGGAGTTCTCCGCCGAGCACCTCGACGACCCGGACGCCGCGGTGGCGCCCGTGGTGGCCGAGCTGGGCCCGCTGCTGACCGGCGGTCCCACCCCGGCGCCGTCGTGGAGCCGGGCGCACCGCTGGTCGCTGGCCCAGCCGCTCGAGCAGCACGAGGACGCGCCGTTCGGTCTCGACGAGCGGACCCGCATCGCGGTGTGCGGGGACGCCTGGGGCCGCACCTCCAAGGTCGAGACGGCGTGGGCGTCGGGCACCGCGCTCGGCCGGGAGCTGAGCGGGCGGCTCGCCGGCTGACCCGGCCCGCGCTCGGGGACCGGCCCCGCCGGGGCCGGTAAGCTCTTCGCGGTCTGCGCCGACCTCCGCCGGAGGTTCGTGGGGGCCTCGTGCACGCAGGACCGCGCAACCTTCAGGAAGCAGGGGATGTCATGCCCGCGATCGTGCTCATCGGCGCCCAGTGGGGGGACGAGGGCAAGGGCAAGGCCACCGACGCGCTCGGTGCCCGTGTCGACCACGTCGTGAAGTTCAACGGCGGCAACAACGCCGGCCACACGGTCGTGGTGGGGGACGAGAAGTACGCCCTGCACCTGCTGCCCTCCGGGATCCTCACCCCCGGCGTGACGCCCGTCATCGGCAACGGCGTCGTGGTGGACCCCGGTGTGCTGTTCGAGGAGATCGACGCCCTCACGGCCCGCGGCGTGGACTGCTCGAAGCTGATCGTGTCCGCTTCCGCGCACGTCATCGCGCCCTACCACCGCTCGCTGGACCAGGTCACCGAGCGCTTCCTCGGCAAGCGCAAGATCGGCACCACCGGTCGCGGCATCGGGCCCACCTACGCCGACAAGATCAACCGCGTCGGCGTGCGGGTGCAGGACCTCTTCGACGAAAGCATCCTGCGGCAGAAGGTCGAGGGCGCCCTCGACCAGAAGAACCACCTGCTGGTGAAGGTCTACAACCGCCGCGCCGTGTCGGTGGACGAGACCGTCGAGACGCTGCTGTCGTACGCCGAGCGGCTGCGCCCCATGGTCCGCGACGTCAGCCTGGAGCTGTCGCGCGCCCTGGACCGCGGCGAGATCGTCCTGTTCGAGGGCGGTCAGGCGACGATGCTCGACATCGACCACGGCACCTACCCGTTCGTGACGTCCTCCAACGCCACCGCGGCCGGCGCGTGCACCGGCACCGGCGTCCCGCCGAACCGGATCGACCGCATCATCGCCGTCGTCAAGGCGTACACGACCCGCGTGGGCGAGGGCCCCTTCCCCACCGAGCTGCTCGACGCGGACGGCGAGAAGCTGCGCCGCGACGGCGGCGAGTACGGCACCACCACCGGCCGCCCCCGCCGCACCGGCTGGTACGACGCGCTCGTGGCCCGCTACACCGCGCGGATCAACGGCGTGACCGACTTCGTGCTCACCAAGCTGGACACCCTCAGCGGCTGGGAGCGCATCCCGGTGTGCGTCGCGTACGACGTCGACGGCGAGCGCTTCGACGAGATCCCGATGTCGCAGACCGACTTCCACCACGCGAAGCCCGTGTACGAGTACTTCGACGGCTGGAGCGAGGACATCTCCGGCGCCCGCTCGATGAACGACCTGCCGAAGAACGCGCAGCGCTACGTCGAGGCGCTGGAGGAGCTGTCCGGCTCCCGCATCTCCGCGGTCGGCGTCGGCCCCGACCGCGAGCAGACCGTCGTGCGGCACGACCTGCTCGGGTGAGCGCCGGAGGCCCGCCCGTGTACGAGGCGGCGCTGGACGACGTGCCGCCCCGCGTCCTGTACGAGCTGCTGAAGCTGCGCGTCGACGTGTTCGTCGTGGAGCAGGAGTGCGCCTACCCCGAGCTCGACGGGCGCGACGGGGAACCGGGCGCGCTGCTGTTGTGGGCGCAGGACCCCGCGGGCCGGGTCGCCGGCACGGTGCGGCTGCTGCGCGAGGCCGACGGCACCGCCCGCATCGGCCGGGTCGCCACCGCCCGCGAGGCCCGCGGGCAGGGCGTGGCGGCCGGCCTGGTGCACCGCGCGCTGGAGCTGGCCGGGGACGTCGAGGTCGTGCTGGGCGCCCAGGCGCACCTGGAGCACTGGTACGGCCGGTTCGGGTTCGCGGTGGACGGCCCCGCCTACGACGAGGACGGCATCGCGCACGTGCCGATGCGGCGGGTGGCGCCGGGGGCCTGACCCGGCCGTGCGGGCGCCCGGGTCGTGCCCGGGGGCCTCCTGCGTCAGGATCGGGCACGCCCCGCCCCCTGCCGACAGGTCCCCGCCGTGCCCGCTGACGAAGCCGCCGCACCTCCCGCGGCCCCCGACGACCTCCGGGCGCCCGGCGGCGCCCGCAACCTGCACGTGGTGCAGCTGCTGCTGGGACTGGCCGGCGCGGTGGTCGTGGTGGCCGGGTTGCGGGCGTTCTCCTCGACGATCGGGCCGGCGTTCCTCGCCCTCGTGCTCGTCCTCGTCGTCCACCCGCTGCACCCGTGGTTGTGCCGCCACCGCGTGCCCGGGTGGGCGAGCACGGTGGCGGTCGTGGTGGTGCTGTACGCGCTCGTCCTGGGGCTGGCCGCGGCGGTGGCGTGGTCGCTGGTGCAGCTGGCCATGCTGCTGCCGCAGTACACGGGCCGGTACTTCGAGCTGCAGGGGCAGGCCATGGACCTCCTCGCGCGGGTGGGGGTCAGCCCGGCGCAGGTCTCGCAGGCCCTCGCGAGCGTCGACCCCTCCCGCCTGTTCGGCCTGGCGCAGACGGTGCTGGCACAGCTGTCCTCGGGCCTGACCGCGTTCGCGTTCCTGCTGCTGCTGCTGTTCTTCCTCGCCCTGGACGCGGCGGTGTTCCCCAGGCTGCTGGCGCAGGCCAGCTGGCGGCACCGAGACCTGGTCTCGGCGCTCAGCGCGTTCGCCTTCGGCACCCGGCGCTTCCTGCTGGTGACGACGGTCTTCGGCGCGGTGGTCGCGGCCATCGACGTCGGCATCCTGTACTGGCTGGCGGTGCCCCTGCCGCTGGTGTGGGGGCTGCTGGCGTTCCTGACCAACTACATCGCCAACATCGGGTTCGTCCTGGGGCTGGCGCCCCCCGCCCTGCTCGCCCTGCTCGCCAACGGCCCCGCCAGCGCCCTGCTCGTCGTGGTGTCCTACACGGTCGTCAACGTCGTCATCCAGGGGCTGCTGCAGCCGAAGATCGTCGGCAACGCCGTGGGGCTGTCGGCGACCCTGACGTTCCTGTCGGTCATCTTCTGGGGGTGGGCCCTGGGGAGCCTGGGCGCCCTGCTGGCGGTGCCGCTGAGCCTGCTCATCAGGGCGGTGCTCGTGGACGCCGACCCCTCGGCGCGCTGGTTGCTGCCGATCATCAGCGGCAACCCGCGAGGGGTGCGCCGGCGCGGTGCGCGCCTGGGCCGCACGGGCGCCGCGGGTGCCACCGTCGCCCCGCCGCCGGAGCCGGAGGGGCCCCCGCCGCCGCCCCCGCCGCTCGCGTCGTCCTCCCCGGAGTGAGGTGGCGAGTCGGCGCTCGGGCGCCCGCCGGCGCCGGGTTAGGGTTCCGCGTGACCTCTGCCCTGCACGACCGGTGGGCCTGGGCCCGGGTGCTGCGGCACCGTGATCCCGCTGACGGAGCGGCCGACCTCCTCGCGCGCTGGACGACCCCCGAGGTGGTCGCCGACGTCCTGGCCGACCGTGGCCGCGGGCTGACCGCGCAGCTGGACGCGCTGCCCACGGAGCGCGACTGGGTCGGTGAGTGCGGGGGGCTGACCGGGGCCGTGCTCGTGCTGGCGGAGGTCGACGCCGCGCTGCGCTGAGCCTCAGCCCTCCGCGGGGGCTGTGCGGATGGCCAGGCCGTCCAGGTAGCTCGCCACGTTGGCGCGCACCTGCTCGACGTTGTCGCCGCCGAACTTCTCCAGCAGCGCGTCGGCCAGCACGAGGCTGACCATCGCCTCGGCGACCACGCCGGCCGCCGGCACCGCGCACGCGTCCGAGCGCTGCGCGATGGCCTGCGCCGCACCGCCGGAGGCCGTGTCCACCGTGTCCAGCGCCCGCGGCACCGTCGAGATCGGCTTCATGGCCGCCCGCACGCGCAGCACCTCGCCGTTGCTCATGCCACCCTCGATGCCGCCGGCGCGGTCGGTGCGCCGCCGCACCGTCATGCCCTCCGGGCCCTCGCCGCCGTCGGTGCGCTCGATCTCGTCGTGCGCGGCCGAGCCGCGCCGGCGCGCGGTCTCGAAACCGTCGCCGACCTCCACGCCCTTGATGGCCTGGATGCCCATGAGCGCAGCGGCCAGCCGGGCGTCGAGCTTGCGGTCCCAGTGCACGTAGGAGCCCAGCCCCGGCGGCAGGCCGTGCACGGCCACCTCCACGACACCGCCGAGGGTGTCGCCGGAGGAGTGGGCCTCGTCGATCTCGGCGACCATGCGGGCGCTGGCCTCCGGATCGGCGCAGCGCACCGGGTCGGCGTCCACGGCATCGCGCTGCCCGCGCGCAGGCACCGTGCCCGGCGCCGCCTCGACGGTGCCGATGGACACCACGTGGGAGACGACCTCCACGCCCGCGGCCTGCGCGAGGAACGCCCGCGCCACCTCGCCCAGCGCGACGCGGGTGGCGGTCTCGCGCGCGGAGGCGCGCTCCAGCACCGGGCGGGCGTCGGTGAAGCCGTACTTCTGCATGCCGGTCAGGTCGGCGTGGCCGGGACGGGGGCGGGTCAGCGGCGCCGAGCGCCCCCGTGCCGGCAGCCGGCCCGGCTCGTCGTAGCGGCGGCCCTGCTCGTCGGCCGGGTCGGCGGCCATGACCTCCTGCCAGCGGGGCCACTCGGAGTTGCCGATGCGCAGCGCCACCGGACCGCCCTGGGTGCGGCCGTGGCGGATGCCGCCGATGACCTCCAGCTCGTCCTGCTCGAAGCTCATCCGCGCCCCGCGACCGTGCCCCAGACGCCGCCGGGCCAGCGCGGCGCGGATGTCGGCGCTGGACACCTCCACGCCCGCCGGCAGCCCCTCGAGGATGCCCGCGAGCGCCGGACCGTGGGATTCGCCTGCCGTCAGCCACCGCAACACGCGCCCGATTCTGCCCCACGCGCGAGGTGCCGCCGTCCCGGTGTCGCGACGGGCCCCGGCCGGCGGCTCAGTCGGCGAGCTCGCTGAGGAGCGGGTCGATGCGGTAGGGCACCAGTTCGCGCATCGCCAGGGACGTGCGGGTGCGCACGACGCCGGGGATGGCGAGCACGTCCTGGCCCACCCGGTACAGGTCGTCGGCGTCGCGGGCGACCACCCGGCACATGAGGTCGCCGTCGCCGGTGATGCCGTGCACCTCCAGGACCTCCGGCGTCCGGCGCAGCCGGTCCAGGGTGTCCTCCTGCTGGCCCTGCACGATCTCCACCATCACGAACGCCGAGATGGAGAAGCCCAGAGCAGCCGGCGCCAGGCGCCGGGAGAAGCGGTGCAGCACCCCGTCGGACTCCAGGCGTTCCAGGTGCGCCTGGACCGTGCCGCGGGCGAGGCCGAGCTGGCGCGACAGGCCCAGGACGGTCGCGCGGGGGTCTTCGTCCAGCGCGAGCAGGATCCTGGCGTCGATGGTGTCGAGGCGGCGCACCGGGACATCTTCGCGCATGCCGACCCGGGCAGCGGGCATTGTGCTCACCCGGCCGTGGAGCGGCTGTGCAGGTTCCTCCCGTCAGGTGCGGGGAGTGCCCACGTGGACCACGACGCGCCCGTCCACGACCTCCACGCGGTGGGTGCGCACGGGCCGGATCGCGGGCGGCCCGGAGGGCTCACCGGTGCGCAGGTCGAACGCCGAGGCGTGCCGGGGGCACTCCACGGCGCAGTCCTCCACCCAGCCGTCGGCGAGGGACTCCCGGGCGTGGCTGCAGGTGTCGTCGATGGCGTACAGCTCGCCGTCGACGTGGAAGACGGAGATCGGGGCCGTGACGCCGGGGCCGTCGTAGCGCACGACGCCGCCGTCGGGCAGGGCCTCGACGCCGCAGACGTCGACCGGTGCGGTGGCGGGGGTGTCGGTCACGGTGCAGGGCCTCCCGGGGTGAGCGCGGACCGGGTCAGTGTGCCGGACCGGACCCGGCCGGACCCGCCCGGCGTCGCTACGGTGGACCCGGTGGAAGCGGATGTCGTGCTCGCCGGTCACCGGGTGCTGGAGCGGGCGGCGTGGACGGCGCGCGAGGCCGGGCACGACCGGCGCGCGCAGGCCCTGACCGCCGGCGCCGCCGAGCGGCGCCGGCGCGGTGAGGCGCACCCCGTGGAGGACTTCCTCTTCACCTACTACTCCTGGGCCCCCGGGCGGCTGCGCCGCTGGCACCCCGGCGTCGGCGTGGAGCTGCTGGAGGCGCCCGAGCGCGAGGACTGGGCGCACTACGCGGGCACCGGTCGCGGCGTCGTCGTGGACGCCGCGTCGCTGCGCGCGCAGCGCGGGCCGACGGTGCGGCTGGCGCGCGAGGTGCTGGCCGCCACCCGCACCCGTCCGGCGCAGCTGGGCTGCTTCGGGCTGCACGAGTGGGCGATGGTGCACCGCAGCACCCCCGAGCAGGTGCGGCACGCGGGGCTGCCGCTGCGTCTCGGGCACGACGGCACGGACGCGGTGGTGGAGTCGCACCGCATCCGCTGCAGCCACTACGACGCGTTCCGCTTCTTCACCCCGTCCGCGGTGCCGCGCAACGAGCTGACCCCGACCCGCGAGCAGCAGGCGGCGCAGGAGCAGCCGGGGTGCCTGCACGCCACGATGGACTGCTACCGGTGGGCGATGAAGCTTTCGCCCGCGGTGCCCGGTGAGCTGCTGCTGGACTGCTTCGAGCTGGCTCGCGACGTGCGGGAGCTGGACATGCGGGCCTCCCCGTACGACGTGACGTCCCTGGGGTACGAGCCCGTGCCGATCGAGACGCCGGAGGGCAAGGCGCAGTACGTGCGCGCGCAGCGGGCGTTCGCCGAGCGGGCCGACCCGCTGCGCGCGGCGCTGGTGCGGGTCTGCGACGCCGTCCTGGCCGCCTGACCCCCCGACCCCGGCGGGGGCCGGGGGAACCTCGGGGAAGGGGTCAGGCGGGGGAGGGGGCGGCCACGGCGTCGTCGGAGTCCACCGACGCCGCCCAGTCCTGCTTCTCCTCGCGCCAGCCCTCCTCGGTGCGTCCGCGGCGCCAGTACCCGGAGGCGGACAGCAGTTCGCGCGGCACGCCCAGCTCGGTGCGCGCCCAGCGGCGCACCGCGCGCACGCAGTCGGCCTCGCCGTGCAGGAACGCGTGCGGGGCGCCGGGGGGCAGCTCCAGCGAGCGCAGCAGCGCCACCAGGCCCTCCGGGTCCGGTCCGTCGCCGTGCAGCCAGTGCACGCGCAGCTCACCGGGGCACGGCAGCGCCTGGTGCTCGGCCGGGCCGTGCACCTGCAGGACCGCGACGGCCGGCACCCCGGCGGGCACCCGCTCCAGGGACGCGGCGATCGCCGGCAGCGCGCTGGCGTCGCCGACCAGGAGGTGCCACGGCGCCGCCGGGTCCGGCGAGTACGCCCCGCCCGGGCCCATCAGGTGCACTTCGTCGCCGGGACGGGCGGCGGCCGCCCACGGCCCGGCGATCCCCTCGTCGCCGTGGACGACGAAGTCGACCGTCACCTCGCCGCGCTCGGCGTCGACGGCGCGCACGGTGTACGTCCGCAGCACGGGCCACTCGGTGCGCGGGCGCGACTCGCGGATCGCGGCCACGTCCAGCGGCTCGTCGTAGACGACCCCGGCCGGGGGGAAGAGGAGCTTGACGTAGGAGTCGGCGTGCACGGCCCGCAGGTCGGCGAGGTCCTCGCCGCCGAGGACCACGCGCACCACCTCGGGGGTGATCCGCTCGGTGCGGACCACGACGGCGCGGCGCTGGCGCCGGCCGCCCTGACCGCCGCTGCGCTCGCGGCGGAAGGGGTTGTTCAACTCGGTTCCCTCCGGTTCCGGGCGCTCAGGCGCCCTCGGCGCGACCTTCGCGCCAGTAGCCCATGAACGCGACGGACGCCCTCGGCAGCCCCACGTCGCGCACCAGGTGCCGGCGCAGGCGCTTGACGACGCCCGCCTCGCCGGCCAGCCACGCGTACAGGCACTGCGGGCCGGTGGCGACCGCCTGCTCGGGGACCTCCCACAGGATGCCCGCGTCCAGGTCGACGTCCTCGAAGTCCAGCGCGATCGTGCGGGACGTCTCGTCCACCAGCGGCCCGGCGATCTCCTCCACGCGCGGCACCAGCAGGTCGCCGTGGCCGTGGCGGCCGCCGCGGGGCAGCCACTCCACGGTGACGTCGGCCCGCGAGGCGATGCTCACCGCGTCGGCGATGTCGGGGACCTCCAGCACGGCCACGGCGCGCGCCCCGGCGGGCAGCTGCTCCAGGACCGCGCACACGGCGGGCACGGCGGTCTCGTCGCCGGCCAGCAGCAGCGTGCGGGCCTCGGCGGGCGGGGCCCACTCCACACCCCACATCCGCCCGGTGCCGGGGACGGTGGGGCCCACGAGCGCGACCTCGTCGCCGGGGCGGGCGGCCGCCGCCCAGGACGCGGCGGGACCGGCCGCACCGCCCCCCACGCCGTGCAGCACGAAGTCCACGTCCAGCTCGGCGTCGGAGCCCGCGGTGGCCGGGCGCAGCGCGCGCACCGTGTAGGTGCGCATCACGGGTCGAACGTCCTCGGGCAGCGCGCGCCACCACGCGTACCAGTCGCCCTCGGGGACGCCCAGCTCGTCGAGCGGCAGCTGCGGCAGCAGGACCTTCAGGCGCTGGTCGAAGCCGCCGGGGCCGAACCCGGCCAGTTCGGGGGAGGAGAAGGTGATGCGGGCGGAGCTGGGTCCCAGCTCCTGCCGGCGCAGCACCGCCACCCGGAACAGCCGGTACTCGGTGCGCGCGACGGCGGGTCGCGCGGGCGTGCCGGTGGTGCTCTGGAGCGCCACCGCGGTGTGCTCGGTCGTGACCGTCATCCCGCCCCTCCTCGTTCGGTGAGGCCAGGCTAACCACACGGTGGGGGGGGTGGGGGAAGTGCGGGTGAGCACCGTCACCCGCCCGGGCACGGGGGACGTCCCGGGAACCGCGTCGACCGCGACCGGCCGGGGCCGGTCCGCTGCCCGCCTGCTGCACCCGCGGACCCGGCTGCCCGGGACCGGCCTGCGCGAGGTCGCGGCCCCGGAACGGCGCGTCGTCGCCTCCGGCGGCGGCCGCCTGGGGATCGGGTGGCCCTCCCCGCGCTCGCGCCCCGGGTCGGCCTGGAGGTGGCCGTCGGCGACGACCGCGCCCCGGGCCCGCGCACCCCGATCGGCACGGGGCCCGTGGCCACCGAGGACCGCTGCGCGGTGCCGGTGCGCCGGGCGGGTACCGCGGGCCCCGCGCGGGTACGGGGACGCCATGACGAACCCACGCGCCAACGGGCTGCGGTCCGTGGCCGACCAGTCCGAGGACGAGCGCGGCGGCCCGGGCAGCATCCTGTCCCGGCAGAGCCGCGACCACGCCGACCTCGATGCGCTCATGCGCGCCTACGACGCCGAGCCCGACGCGGACGCCCGCGGCCGCGTCGTCGCCGAGCTCGCCGAGCGGGCCCTGCGCCACGCGTTCGCCGAGGAGACCGTCCTGTTCCCCGCGTACCGCCAGCACCTGCCCGAGCAGGGCGAGGAGCTCACCGCGCACATCGAGGGCGACCACCAGCAGGTCAACGACCTGCTGGAGGAGCTGCAGGACGCCGACCCCCGCTCACCGGACTACGACGCGCTGGTGCGCCGCGCCTTCGAGGTGATCCGCCACGACGCCCACGACGAGGAGGACGACCTGCTGCCGCGCCTGCAGCAGGTCGCCTCCGCGGAGGAGCTGCGGGCCATCGGCGCGGCCTGGGAGGTCCAGCGGCGCACCGCCCCCACCCGGCCGCACCCGCGGGTGCCGCGCCGGCCCCCGGGCAACGCGCTGGCCGCCGTCCCGCTGGCCGTCACCGACCGCGTGCAGGACGCCGCCGAGCACCTCGCGGGCGCGCGCGGGGCCAGGCGCGCGGCGGCGGCCGGGGCGCTCGCGGCGGGTGCCGTCCTCGCCGTCCTCGCCGTCAGGGCCCTGCGCCGGCGCTGACGCCCCCGGCCACCGCGCCCGCCCCGCACCCGCCCGGCCCGCACCCGCCCGTCGTGCCGCCGGGCGGGTGCGGCCGCTCAGCGCGGCAGCAGCCGGTGGGTCTGCGCGGCCGGCACGCCCTGCGCCTGCAGCAGGTCCACGACCACCGAGCGCAGCTGCGCCACGACCACCGTCGCCGACAGCGACTCCGCGCCGAGCGTGCGCGGGCCCAGCTGCGTGGCCAGCTCCTGCAGCGCCGCCACGGACGGCGGCGCCGTCTCCCCCGGGTAGGGCGGCCGCCCCAGCGCGCGCACCGACGCGGCCAGGCTCTCCATCACGCCCGCCAGCGCGGGCGGCAGCTGCTCGTCGTGCTCCAGGGCGGTGGCGATCCGCCGCAGCGCCACCCGCGTGTTGCGGGTGGCGCGGTCCACGCCGGACTGCAGGCGCTGCTGGGTGAGGATCTCCCGGCGCCCGCCCGGGCGCAGCGGGGACAGCCGGTGCACCTCCAGGCCGGCGCTGACGGACTGCGCCCACGCGTCGAGCTCGCGCTGCGTGCCGCGGGCGCGCTCCAGCACCGCCTGGGCCGCCGCGGCGTCGCGGGCGCGCGCCGCCTCCGCGGCGTCGTCGAGCAGGTCGGCGAGCTGGCCGGCGAAAGCGGCCGCCCGCCCGCGCACGTCGCGGGTGGGGTCCGAGGGCAGCAGCGCCGCGATGGCCAGGGCCACCGCGACCCCCGTCATAGCGTCCAGCCAGCGTCCCGTCCCGCCGCCGTCCTGCGGGGGGAACGCGACGATGAACGTCGCCTGCAGGGCGGCCTGGTTCACCAGCAGCACGCCGGAGTCCAGGAAGCGGGCGATGAGCATGGAGGTGACGACGATGAGGGAGATCTGCCAGGGGCCGCGCCCGATGAGCTGCACGACGGCGGTGCCCAGCAGCACCCCCACCGTCACGCCGGTGCCCAGCTCCGCGACGCGGCGCAACCGCTGGTTGTTCTGCACCCCCAGCGCCACCACGACGGCGACGCACGCGAACACCGGGTACTGCTGGTCCCACAGCACCTGCGCGAGCGTCCACGCCACCCCGGCGCCCAGGCCGCACTGCAGGATCTGCCACCAGGAGCCCTTCCACCGCTGCCAGCCGGTGCGCGCCCGGCGCCTGGCGGCGACGGCGAGCGGCGTGGCGCGGGACACCGGCTGATCATCGCGCACGGGCAGCTCACGCGCCCGTCACGGCCACCCGTGCCCAGGCCCTAGGCTCGGTCGCCGTGGACGTCCTCGTCATCGGTTCCGGCGCCCGTGAGCACGCCCTGGTGCGCGCCCTCCTCGACGACCCGGGGGTGGACCGCGTCGTCGCCGCCCCCGGCAACGCGGGCACCGCCCTGGTCGCCCCGTGCGAACCGGTGGACGCCGCGGACCCGGTGGCCGTCGCGGCGCTGGCGCGCCGGCTGGGCGTGGACCTCGTCGTCGTCGGCCCCGAGGCGCCGCTGGTCGCGGGCGTGGCCGACGCGGTGCGCGCCGCGGGGATCGCCTGCTTCGGCCCGTCGGCCGAGGCGGCCCGCCTGGAGGGCTCCAAGGCGTTCGCGAAGGAGGTCATGGCCGCTGCCGCGGTGCCCACCGCCATGGCGCACGTGTGCACCACCGAGGCCGAGGTCGCCGACGCCCTCGACGCGTTCGGTGCCCCGCACGTCGTCAAGGACGACGGGCTCGCGGCGGGCAAGGGTGTCGTCGTCACGGGTGACCGCGACGAGGCGCTCGCCCACGCCCGCACCTGCCTGGAGCACGGGCCCGTGGTGGTGGAGGAGTTCCTCGACGGTCCCGAGGTGTCGGTGTTCTGCCTCACCGACGGTGAGAGCGTCGTGGCGCTGGCGCCGGCGCAGGACTTCAAGCGTGCCCTGGACGGCGACGCCGGCCCGAACACCGGGGGCATGGGCGCCTACTCGCCGCTGCCGTGGGCTCCGGCCGACCTCGCCGACGAGGTCGTGCAGCGGGTCGCGCAGCCGGTGGTGGCGGAGATGGCCAAGCGCGGCACCCCCTTCAGCGGCGTCCTGTACTGCGGCCTGGCGCTGACCTCGCGCGGTCTGCGGGTCGTGGAGTTCAACGCCCGCTTCGGCGACCCGGAGACGCAGGTGGTCCTGGCGCGCCTGGCCTCCCCGCTGTCGCAGGTCCTGCTGGCGTGCTCGCGCCCGGGCGCGCTGCTGGACTCCCCGCCGCTGCGCTGGCACGAGGACGCCGCGGTGACGGTCGTGCTCGCCGCCCCCGGCTACCCGGAGGCCCCCGAGACGGGCGGGCTGCTGCGCGGCCTGGAGGACGCCGACGCCGTCGAGGGTGCGCACGTCCTGCACGCCGGCACGGCCCCGGCGACCGACGGCACCGGCATCGTCAGCTCCGGCGGGCGGGTGCTGTCCGTGGTGGGCACCGGCCCGGACCTCGCGCGGGCGCGCGAGGCCGCCTACGCGGCGGTGCGCTCGGTGCAGCTGCCCGGCGGGCACTTCCGCACCGACATCGCGGCAGCGGCGGCCGGCGCGTGAGCGCCCCCGAGCTGCCCGTCCCGCCGGACCTGCCCGGCTGGCGGCACACCTACTCCGGCAAGGTCCGCGACCTGTACGTGCCGGCGTCCGGTGAGCGCGGGCTCGTGCTCGTCGTGGCCAGCGACCGCATCAGCGCCTACGACCACGTCCTGCCCACGCCGATCCCGGACAAGGGCAGGGTGCTGACGGCGATGTCGCTGTGGTGGTTCGACCGCCTGGCGGACCTGGTGCCCCACCACGTGGTCTCCACCGACGTGCCTGCGGCGGTGGCGGGGCGGGCGATGGTGTGCCGGGAGCTGGAGATGTTCCCCGTGGAGTGCGTGGCCCGCGGCTACCTCACCGGCTCGGGCCTGGCGGAGTACCGGGGTTCCGGGGCGGTGTGCGGCATCGCGCTGCCGGGCGGCCTCGTGGACGGCTCCCGGCTGCCGGAGCCGATCTTCACCCCGGCCACCAAGGCCGAGCTGGGCGAGCACGACGAGAACGTCTCCTTCGAGCACGTCGCGGCCACCGTCGGCGCGCAGGCCGCCGCCGAGCTGCGCGAGCTGACCCTGGCGGTGTACGCGCGCGCCGAGGCCGTCGCCCGCGAGCAGGGCATCGTGCTGGCCGACACGAAGCTGGAGTTCGGCCGCCACGAGGGGCGCACCGTGCTGGGCGACGAGGTCCTCACCCCCGACTCCTCCCGGTTCTGGCCGGCGGAGGAGTGGGAGCCGGGGCGCGCGCAGCCCAGCTTCGACAAGCAGTTCGTGCGCGACTGGCTGACCTCACCGGCCTCCGGCTGGGACCGCGCCGGTGACGCGCCGCCCCCGCCGCTGCCGCAGGAGGTCGCCGAGCGCACCCGGGCGCGGTACGTCGAGGCGTACGAGCGGCTGACGGGGGAGTCCTTCACCGGTTGAGCCGACCCGCTCCGCCTGGCGGGCCGGAGCGCGGCGGGTGAGGCTGCCGGGGTGGTGCCCCTGTTCCCGCCGCCCGTGACGGGCCTGCCCGCGCGCGCCCGCCGCACCTTCCGGGAACGGGTCTCCGGCGACCCGACGGGGGCGCCCGGGTGGGTGCGCGAGATCGCGCTGGTGGGGGAGGGGCCCGGTTGGTTCGAGCCCGACGGCGTGGTGTGGGCCGTGCACGGCGGGCTGAGCACCCTCGCCGGAGGCCTCGCCGCGCTGCTGGGGCAGGCGGCGCACCCGCTGGCGCTGGCGGGGGTGCAGGGCCACTCGGACTACCGGTACGACCCGTGGGCACGGCTGGCCGGCACCGCCCGCTGGCTGGTGGTGTGCACGTTCGGTTCGGCGCAGCTGGCCGAGCGGGAGTCGGCGCGCGTGCGCGGGGTGCACCGGTGGGTGCGCGGGGGGACCGCGGACGGGCGGGCGTACTCCGCGGGGGACCCGCAGCTGCTGCGGTGGGTGCACCTGGCCTTCACCGACGCGTTCCTGGCCGCGCAGCGCGGCCTGGGCGCGGACCTGTCGGGACGTTTCGGCCCGTCCTGGGCGGACGCGTACGTGCGCGAGTGGGCGCGCACGGCGCAGGCGCTGGGCGCCACCGACCTGCCGGCGAGCGAGGCGGAGCTGGCCGAGGCGCTGGCGGGGTTCGCGCCCGTGCTGGAGCCGGTGCCGGCGGACCTGCGGCGGTTCCTCGCCTCCCCGCCGGGTCTGGGGCGGGCGGAGGGCGTCTTCTACTCCGGGCTGGCCGGGGCGGGGGAGCTGCTGCTGTCGCCCGCGGTCGCCCCGGCGGCCGGGGTGCCCGGGCGTGCGGTGCGCGGCCGCCGCGAGCGCGTGCGGCTGGCCCGCACCCGCGGGCAGTTGCGGGCCGCCCGGGCGCTGCTCGGGCCGTGCAGCCCGTCCGAGGAGGCCGCCCGCCACCGCCTCGGCACCGGCCCCCGCCCGGCTTGGCTCCCCTGACCCGCCCACCACCCGGCTGGGGGCCGGGCGTCAGCTCGACGACGCCCACGCGGTGAGCGCGACGGCGGCCACGGCCAGCAGGGCCGTGCACCCCCGGGCGACGCCCAGCGCCGCGGTGCCGCTGCGCCGTCGCCGCCGCGCGGCCTGCGGGCCCGCCAGCGGGTCGACGACCGGGTCGGGGCGCAGGGAGCTGCCGGACAGGGCCCCCCACAGGGCGAGCACCAGCCCCGGCAGCAGCAGCGCGAGCGCCGGCAGGGGCGTCGACAGCGCGTCGGTGCGGTGGTCCACCAGCGACCCCGCGATCGCCAGCGCCGAGGTGGCCGCGCCGGTCCCGGCGGCCCACGCGAGGGCCGCGCCGCCGCGGGCGGTCGCCACCCGCTCCACCAGGCCGGGCGCGACGGCGGCCACGAGCGCACACACGAGCAGCGAGGGTGCGGTGACGCGCGCCGCCTGGCCGGCGAGCAGCGCGCCGGCACCGCCGACGGCCCACCAGATCCCGGTGACGAGCGCGAACCGGCGCGCGAACCCCGCGACGCGCTCGCGCAGGGGCGTCGCCGGGGCGCCGGTGGTGAGGGCGTCCGCGTAGGGGGCCGGCTCGCCGAACGCCTCGACGGGGTCCTCGCCGCTGTCGGCGAGGTGGGCGCGGACCTCGGCGAGGACCGCGCCGATGCGCTCGCCCGGCACGTCGCGCAGCCGCAGCGCCAGCAGCAGGTCCTCGCACCAGCGCTGCGCGGAGCGGTCGAGAGCGGATCCGCGGGGGGAGTTCGTCATCGGGTGCCTCCGGTCGGGGTGACCTCTCCGACGAGGTCGCTGGTCAGGTGGGCGAAGGTGCGCCACTGCGCGCCCTCGCCGGACAGCCGGGCGCGGCCGGCCGGGGTGATCGAGTACCACTTGCGGCCCGGGCCGGCATCGCCCTCGCGCCAGGTGGAGGTGACGTCGCCGGCGTCCTCCAGCCGGCCCAGCAGCGGGTAGAGGGTGCCGCCCTTGACGACGCCCAGGCCGAGTGCGGCCAGGTCGGCGCCGATCCGGTAGCCGTACGTCTCGCCGCGTGCGACGACGGCCAGGACGGCGAGGTCCAGCACGCCGCGCAGCCACTGCGCGGGCCAGGGGGCGGGGCCCTCGGGAGCGGCCACGCGGATGATCGTGACACCACCTAGCTCGCGAAGCAACCTAGCGGCGGGGAGGGTCCCGTCGCGCTGGCACCCTGTCCCGGTGAACGCACCCGGTGATCCACCCTCGCACCCGCACGCCCCGCACCACCCCGGGTGGGGGCCGCACGTGCCCGCCGCCCTCGCGGCCCTCGCCCTCCTGCTCGGACTGCACCTGCTCGGCACCCTGCTCGTCGAGCTCACCCACCTGCCCGTGCCCGGCGCCGTCGTCGGCCTCGTCGTCCTGCTCGTCGTCGGCGCCCGCCACCGCGACCTCGTCGCCCGCGTCCAGCCCGCCGCCGACCCGCTGCTGCGGCACCTGCAGCTGCTGTTCATCCCGCCGGGCGTCGGCGCGCTCACGCAGCTGCCCGCCATCGCGGAGAACGCCGCGCCCCTCGCCGTCGCCGTCGTCGGCTCCTTCGCCGCCGGGCTCGTCGCGGCCGGCGTCCTGCTGCAGGCGCTGCTGCGCCGCCGCGCCACCGCCCCGGCGGCGCCGTGAACGCCCTCGTCCACGCCCCCGGGTCCGGGCTGGCCCTGACCCTGGCCGCCTACCTCGGCGCCGACGCCCTGCACCGCCGCCTCGGCCGCCCCGCCCTGCTGGCTCCCGTCCTCGTCGCGATGATCGCCGTCACCCTCGCCCTGGAGGTCCTCGGCATCGGCTACGACGAGTACCTTGCCTCCGTCTCGATCCTGACCCTGCTGCTGGGCCCGGCGACCGTCGCGCTCGCCCTGCCGCTGCTGCGCTCCGGCGCCGCGCTGCTGGCCGACCGCGCCGCCGTCCTCGTCACCCTCCTGGTCACCGGGACCGTCAGCGTCGCCGTCACCGCCGGCTCCCTGGTCGCCTTCGGCGTCGACGACGAGATCCTGCTCACCGCGCTGCCGCGCTCCGTCACCACGCCCGTGGCCGTCACCGTCGGCGCGACGATCGGGGCGAACACCACCCTCGCCCTCGTGCTCACCCTCGTCTCCGGCATCCTCGGCGCCACCGTGGCCCCCTGGCTCCTGGACCGGGTCCGCGTCCACGACGGCCGAGCCCGGGGCTTCGCCATCGGAGCCGTCTCCCACGGCATCGGGACCGCGCGGGCGCTCGCGCACTCCCACGTCGCCGGGGGGTGGTCGAGCGCCGCGATGGTGCTGAACGCGCTGCTCATGACGGTCGTCCTGCCGCCCGTGGCGCGGCTGCTCACCTCCTGACCCGGGCCCCGGCCCGTGACGCGGGAAACCCCGTCGCGACCAGGCGGCGGAGGAAGGGCGGTGGCTGCCGGTGCTGGCGCCGCACCTGCCGGTGGCGGTCCCCGAGCAGGTGGCGGTGGGGGACCCCGGGGAGGGCTACCCGTTCGGCTGGTCGGTGCACCGGTGCACCGGTGGCCGCCCGGCCGGCCCCCCGGCCCCACCGACGACCGGGGGGTCCTCGCCGACGGCCTCGCGGGTCTCGTGCGGGCCCTGCGGACGGTCCCCACCTCCGGCGCACCGCCCCGCCGGCCCGGGGTGCGCGGGGCGCCGCTGTCCGAGCTGGACGAGGGCTTCCGCGCCGCCCTCGCCCGGCTGGGGGACCGGGTCGACGGGCGGGCGGTGCTGCGGCTGTGGGAGGAGTCGCTGCGCGCGCCGCCGTGGGACGGCCCCGGGCAGTGGCTGCACGGCGACCTCCTGCCGGGCGACCTCCTGCCGGGCGACCTCCTCGTCGGCTCCGGGCGCCTCACCGGCGTCATCGACTTCGGCGCCCTGGGCGTGGGTGACCCCGCGTGCGACCTGCAAGCGGTCTGGGACGTGTTCGACGGCCCGGGCCGCCGCCTCTTCCTGGAGCAGGTGGGAGCGGACGCGGCCTCCGTCCTGCGGGGACGGGGCTGGACGACCTGGCAGGCCGTGGTGGCGCTGCCGTACTACTGGGACACCAACCCCGGCGTCGTGCGGCAGGCGTCGCGCGCGCTCGCCGCGGCGCTAGAGGACCCGCGGCCCTGACGGCCCGGCTCACCGCCGGGCGCCCGTCAGTCCGTGGCCGGCGGCACCTCGTCCTGCTCGTCGTCGGTCAGGCCGAGCTCGCGACGCTCGTGCTCGACGCGCATCTCGAGCTCGTCGTCGTTCGGGCGGGCGGGCATCTTGCCGTGCTCCTGCCGGTCGCGCGGCGCGGCGATCTCCGGCTCGATCACGTCGTCCAGGGTCGGCTCGTCGTTCTGCTGGCTCATGCCCCGACGCTAGGCACCCGCCGGCGGACCCGCACCCGCAGGAGCGTCAGGAGCGCCCGGCGGCGCGGGTGTGCTCGAAGATCAGGCTCGTCTCGGTGAGGCCGACGTCCTGGTCGCGGGAGAGGTGCTCGGCGACGAAGTCGCGCAGCGCCGTGGTGCTGGCGACCGCGACGTGCAGGAGGTAGTCGTTCGCGCCGGCGACGAAGTACACGTCGAGGACCTCCGGCTGCCGGCGCATCCGGGCGACGAACGGGCCCATGCTGCCGCGGGCGTGGGCGGCGAGCTTCACGGCGATCATGGCCTGCAGGTGCAGGCCGAGGGCGTCGGGGTCGACGTCGGCGTGGAAGCCGCGGATCACCCCGGAGGCGCGCAGGGCGCGCACCCGCAGCAGGCAGGTGGAGGGGGCGATGCCGACCCGCTGGGCCAGGGCGGCGTTGGTGATCCGGCCGTCCTCGGCCAGCGCGTGCAGGATGGCGCGGTCCACCGCGTCCACGGGCGTCCGAACGTTCTTCGGCGGCGGGGCCCCGGGCGGTCCGGTTCCCGAAGGATCGTCGTCCACCCGCGAACGGTAACGAATCTTCGACAGGTTCGTTGCCGTCCCCCCGCCGCATCTTCATCCTGGTCGGGAAGGCACCACCCCGTCCCAGGAGGCCCGAAGTGCGAGTCGGCGTTCCCCGTGAGGTCAAGAACCGCGAGCACCGCGTGGCGCTGACGCCCGCCGGTGTGCACGAGCTGGTCGCCCACGGTCACGAGGTGCTCGTCGAGGCGGGCGCGGGGGAGGGCAGCTCCCTGCCGGACGCGGAGTTCGAGGCGGCCGGCGCGAAGGTCGTCGCCGACGCCGACGAGGTGTGGGGCTCGGCGGAGCTGCTGCTGAAGGTCAAGGAGCCGGTCGAGCAGGAGCACGCGCGGCTGCGCGAGGGGCAGGTGCTGTTCACCTACCTGCACCTGGCCGCCTCACGGGCGTGCACCGACGCGCTGCTGGCCTCGCGCACCACCGCCATCGCCTACGAGACGGTGCAGCTGCCCGACCGCTCCCTGCCGCTGCTGGCGCCGATGAGCGAGGTCGCCGGCCGCCTGGCCCCGCAGGTGGGTGCCTACCACCTGATGAGCGCGAACACCTCCGCCACCGGCGGGCGCGGCGTGCTCATGGGTGGTGTGCCCGGCGTGCGCGGCGCGGACGTGGTGGTGATCGGCGCCGGGGTCTCGGGGCAGAACGCCGCGCAGATCGCGCTGGGCATGGGCGCGGAGGTCACGGTCCTGGACCTGTCGATCCCGAAGCTGCGCGAGGTCGACGTCCGCTTCGGCGGCCGGGTGCGCACCATCACCTCCAACGCCTTCGAGCTGGCCCGGGCCGTGCGCAGCGCGGACCTGGTGATCGGCGCCGTCCTCGTCCCCGGCGCCCGCGCGCCCAAGCTCGTCGGTGACGACCTGGTGGCGCAGATGCGGCCCGGCTCGGTGCTGGTGGACATCGCCGTCGACCAGGGCGGCTGCTTCGAGTCCTCACGCCCCACCACGCACGACGACCCGACGTTCACCGTGGGGGAGTCGGTGTTCTACTGCGTCGCGAACATGCCCGGCGCGGTCCCGCACACCTCCACCTACGCGCTGACGAACGCGACCCTGCCGTACGTCGTGAAGCTCGCCGACTCCGGCTGGCGGGCGGCGCTGGCGTCCGACGCCGCCCTGGCGCGCGGGCTGTCCGCGCACGCCGGGCGGCTCACCAGCGCCGAGGTCGCCTCCGCGCACGGCCTGCCCTCCACCCCGGTGGAGGAGGCCGTCCGCGGCTGAGGTGTTCCGCGCCGGGCCGTTCGGTGCCATCGTGGCCGCATGCGCGCCGACGGCCACGACCTGCTCCGCGTGCACGGCGCGCGGGAGAACAACCTGCAGGACGTCAGCGTCCAGATCCCCAAGCGCCGGCTGACGGTGTTCACCGGCGTCTCCGGCTCGGGCAAGAGCTCGCTGGTGTTCGGCACCATCGCCGCGGAGTCGCAGCGCCTGATCAACGAGACGTACAGCGCCTTCGTCCAGGGCTTCATGCCGGCGCTGGGGAGGCCCGACGTCGACGTGCTCGAGGGCCTGACGACCGCGATCGTCGTCGACCAGGAGCGGATGGGCGCCAACCCCCGCTCCACGGTCGGCACCGTCACCGACGTCAACGCGGTGCTGCGCATCCTCTTCAGCCGCCTCGGCGAGCCGCACGTCGGTTCACCCCAGGCGTTCTCCTTCAACGTCGCCTCGATCAGCGGCTCGGGCGCGGTCACGTTCGAGCGTGGCGGCAAGAGCGTGAAGGAACGGCGCAGCTTCACCGTCACCGGCGGCATGTGCCCGCGCTGCGAGGGGATGGGCGAGGTCAGCGACATCGACCCCCGCCAGCTCTACGACGACTCCAGGTCGCTGCGCGAGGGGCCGTTCACGATCCCCGGTTTCAGCGCCGACGGCTGGTACGGCCGGATCTACGCCGGCTCGGGGTTCTTCGACCCCGACAAGCCGATCCGGGAGTACACCGAGGAGGAGCTGCACGACCTGCTCCACAAGGAGGCGACCCGCATCCAGGTCGACGGCGTCAACGTCACGTACGAGGGCCTCCTGCCGCGGATCCGCAAGTCGTTCCTGGCCAAGGACCGGGCGGCGCTGCAGCCGCACGTGCGGGCGTTCGTGGACCGGGCGGTGGTGTTCACCACGTGCCCCGCCTGCGACGGCACGCGCCTCAGCGAGGCCGCCCGGTCGTCGAGGATCCGGGGGATCAGCATCGCCGACGCGTGCGCGATGCAGATCAGCGACCTCGCCGCCTGGGTGCGCGGCCTCGACGGGCACGGGGAGAGGGTCGCGCCGCTGCTGGCGGCCCTGCGGGAGTCCCTCGAGGCGTTCACGGAGATCGGGCTCGGCTACCTCAGCCTCGACCGCCCGACCGGCACGCTCTCGGGCGGGGAGTCCCAGCGCGTCAAGATGGTCCGCCACCTCGGCTCGGCGCTCACGGACGTCACCTACGTCTTCGACGAGCCGACGACCGGGCTGCACCCCCACGACGTCGCACGGATGAACGACCTGCTGCTGCGGCTGCGGGACAAGGGCAACACCGTGCTGGTCGTGGAGCACGAGCCGGAGACCATCGCGATCGCCGACCACGTCGTCGACCTGGGGCCCGGGGCCGGGACGGCGGGCGGCACCGTCTGCTTCGAGGGCACCGTGGAGGGGCTGCGCGGCAGCGGCACCCTCACCGGCCGCCACCTGGACGACCGGGTCCGCCTCAAGGACGCGGTGCGCACGCCCACCGGCACGCTGGAGGTCCGCGGCGCGGACGCGCACAACCTGCGCGACGTCGACGTCGACGTCCCGCTCGGCGTGCTCGTCGTCGTCACCGGCGTGGCCGGTTCCGGCAAGAGCTCGCTCGTGCACTCCTCGATCCCCGCCGGCGCGGGCGTGGTGTCCATCGACCAGAGCCCGATCCGCGGCTCGCGACGCAGCAACCCGGCCACGTACACCGGCCTGCTCGACCCGGTCCGCAAGGCGTTCGCGAAGGCCAACGGCGTGAAACCGGCGCTGTTCAGCGCCAACTCCGAGGGCGCCTGCCCGAACTGCGGCGGCGCCGGGGTGGTCTACACCGACCTGGTGGTGATGGCCGGTGTCGCCACCACGTGCGAGGAGTGCGAGGGCAAGAGGTTCCAGGCGGCGGTGCTCGAGCACCGCCTCGGCGGCAGGGACATCAGCGAAGTGCTCGCGATGCCGGTGAGCGAGGCCCTGGAGTTCTTCGGCACCGGCGAGGCGCGCACCCCCGCCGCGCACGCGGTCCTGGCGCGCCTCGCCGACGTGGGGCTGGGCTACCTCACCCTCGGTCAGCCGCTCACCACCCTGTCCGGCGGCGAGCGCCAGCGGATCAAGCTGGCCACCCGCATGGGCGAGGAGGGCGGGACCTACGTCCTCGACGAGCCGACCACCGGCCTGCACCCGGCCGACGTCGAGCAGTTGCTGGGCCTGCTCGACCGGCTCGTCGACTCGGGCACCTCGGTCATCGTCATCGAGCACCACCAGGCGGTCGTGGCGCACGCCGACTGGGTCGTCGACCTCGGCCCCGGCGCCGGCCACGACGGCGGACGCGTCGTCTTCGAGGGCACCCCCGCCGACCTCGTCGCCGCCCGCTCCACCCTCACCGGCCGGCACCTGGCGGCGTGCGTGGGCCGCTGACCGCGGACGGCGCGAGCGCGGCGGTGATCGCGGCCTCGACGTGCAGCCGGGTGGTCGGGTAGACCGGCACGGGGTTGTCGCTCGCCGTGATGAGCAGCTCGATCTCCGTGCAGCCCAGGACGACCCCCTGCGCCCCGGCCGCGACCAGCCGGTCGATGACGTCCCGGTAGGCCCGGCGGGACTCCTCGCGCACGACGCCCAGGCACAGCTCGTCGTAGACGACCCGGTGCACCTCCGCGCGGTCGGCGGCACCGGGCGTCAGGACGCGCAGGCCGCGGGAAGCCAGGCGGTCGCGGTAGAAGTCCTGCTCCATCGTGAACGCGGTGCCCAGCAGCCCGACCGTGCTGATCCCGTCGCCGGTGACCGCGTCGGCGGTCGCGTCCGCCAGGTGCAGCAACGGGATGGACACCGCCGCCTGCACCTGGTCGGCGACCTTGTGCATCGTGTTGGTGCACAGCAGCAGCAGGTCGGCGCCGGCCGCCTCCACGCCCCGGGCGAGCCCGGCGAGCAGCTGCCCGGCCTCGTCCCAGCGCCCGGCGACCTGCAACCGCTCGACGTCGGCGAAGTCGACCGGGGCCAGCAGCAGGCGGGCCGAGTGCAGGCCCCCGAGCCGCTCGCGCACCAGTTCGTTCGCCAGCCGGTAGTACTCGGCGCTGGACTCCCAGCTCATCCCGCCCAGCAGGCCGATCGTCAGCATGCGCCGCTTCTACCGCCCGGCGGATCCCGTGCGCAAGGCCGCGCCGCGCGGGGAGCGCCCCGGGGAGCGCCTCAGCCCTCGCGCATCTCCGCGACCAGGGAGTCCACGACGTCCACCAGCGGCTGTTCCGACCCGGCGTCGCGCGCTGCGCTGAACGCCGCCCGCTGGCGCTGGTAACTGGCGCCGCGGCGCGGGATCTCGGCCACCAGCCGCAGCTCCTCCTCGCACCGCAACCGCCGGGCCACCGGCTCCAGCCGGGTCAGCCAGTCGTCCAGGTCGTCGGTGACGAGGCGCTCGCGGCCGGCGGCGTCCACGATGATCTCCGCGTCCAGGCCGTAGCGCGCCGATCGCCACTTGTTCTCCTGCACGTGCCACGGCGGCATCGTCGGCAGTTCCCGGCCCGCCTCCAGCTCGCCGTCCAGGTGCACGACGAGGCAGTGCACGAGCGCGGTCACCGCGCGCAGCTCCCGCAGGGTCGGCGTGCCGTCGCACACCCGCACCTCGATGGTCCCCAGCCTCGGGGACGGCCTGACGTCCCAGCGGACGTCGGGCAGCCCGTCGATGACGCCCGTGACGAGCATGTCGTCGACGTAGCCCTCGAACTGCGCCCACGTGGCGAACTGGAACGGCAGGCCCGCGGTGGGCAGTTGCTGGAACATCTGCGACCGGTTGCTGGCGAAACCGGTGTCGTGCCCCGCCCAGTACGGCGAGGACGCCGACAGCGCCTGCAGGTGCGGGTAGTGGTTCAGCAGCGAGTTCAGGATCGGCAGGACCTTGTGCACGGAGTCCACGCCGACGTGGACGTGCACCCCCCAGATGAGCAGCTGCCGCCCCCACCACTGGGTGCGCTCCAGCAGTTCCACGTAGCGGGCGTCGTCGGAGACCAGCTGGTTGTCGAACACCCCGAAGGGGTGGGTTCCCGCGCACATCACGTCCAGGCCCATCGCGTCGCTGACGCGGCGGATCGCCGCCAGCGACGTCGTCAGGTCCTCGGTGGCCTGCGCGACCGTGTCGCACACGCCGGTGACGATCTCCAGGGTGTTGCGCAGCAGCTCCTTGGTCACCCGCGGGCCGCTCGGGTGCCCGGGCAGCTCCACCGCCGCCATGACCTCCGCCGCGGACGAGGCCAGGTCGCGGGTGCGGCGGTCGACGAGCACCACCTCCCACTCCACGCCCAGCGTCGGGCGCGGGGAGGCGTTGAACTCGATCCGCGTCGCCCTGCCCACCGATCGATCACACCACAACCACCCGTGGTGCGCGCGGCGCCGCGTGCGTACCGTCCAGGGCGTGAGCACACGCGAGCGGGAGACCGACGTCGTCGTCATCGGTGCCGGGGCGGTGGGCGAGAACGTCGCCGACCGGGCCGGGCGCACCGGCCTGGAGGTCGTCGTCGTCGAGGACGAGCTGGTGGGGGGCGAGTGCTCCTACTGGGCGTGCATGCCCAGCAAGGCGCTGCTCCTGCCCGGGCACGTGCTCGCCGCGGCGCGCCGCCTGCCGGGAGCGGCGGGGGCCGTCACCGGCGGCCTGGACGCGGCGGCGGTGCTGCGCCGGCGCACGAGCTTCACCAGCGACTGGGACGACTCCTCGCAGGCGCAGTGGCTGGGGTCCGCCGGGCTGCAGCTGGTGCGCGGGCGCGCCCGCCTCGCCGGGCCGCGGCGCGTGGAGGTGAGCGGCGAGGACGGCACGACCGTCCTGGCGGCCCGGCGCGCGGTCGTGCTGGCCACCGGGTCGGTGCCGGTGCTGCCGGACGTGCCGGGGCTGGTCGCAGCGAACCCGTGGACCAGCCGGGAGGCCACCAGCGCCGACGCGGTGCCGGGCCGGCTCGCCGTCGTCGGCGGCGGCACCGTCGCGGTGGAGCTGGCGCAGGCGTACGCGCGGCTGGGGTCGAGGGTGACGCTGCTGGTGCGCTCGGCCCTGCTGGGCAAGGAGGAGGACTTCGCCGGCGACCTCGTCGCGGACGCGCTGCGCGACGACGGCGTGGACGTGCGCCTGGGCGTCTCCCCGGCGTCGGTGGAGCGCCCGCGGGCGGGCGGGGAGGTCACGGTCGTCCTGGACGACGGCTCGCGCGTGGTGGCCGACGAGCTGCTGGTGGCCACCGGCCGGCGTCCCGCCACGGAGGGGATCGGGTTGGAGACCGTGGGCCTGGAGGACGGCGGCGGCCTGGACGTGGACGACACCGGCCTCGTCGCCGGCGTCGAGGGCGAGTGGCTGCACGCCGTCGGTGACGTCTCGGGGCGGGTGCAGCTGACCCACCAGGGCAAGTACGAGGCCCGTGCCGTCGGCGACGCGATCGGCGCCCGCGCCCGCGGCGAGCTGGGCCGCGAGGCCCCCGCCTGGTCCCGGTACGCGGCGACCGCCACCCGGGTGGCGACCCCGCAGGTGACGTTCACCGACCCGGAGGTGGCCTCGGTGGGTCTGCGCGCCGCCGAGGCGCGTGAGCGGGGCCTGGACGTGCGGGTCGTGGACTACGCGATCAGCGACGTCGCCGGCGCCTCCCTGCTCGCCGACGGGTACATCGGCAAGGCCCGCCTCGTCGTCGACGAGAGCCGGCACGTCGTGGTGGGCGCGACGTTCGTCGGCCAGGACGTCGCGGAACTGCTGCACTCGGCGACGATCGCGATCGTCGCCGAGGTGCCGCTGGAGCGGCTGTGGCACGCGGTGCCCAGCTACCCCACGGTCAGCGAGGTGTGGTTGCGCCTGCTGGAGACCTACGGCCTCTGACCCCGCTCCTCGAACCGGACCCCGCGGTGGTCCCGCACGGTTGAGGCTTCAACCGTGCGG
>NZ_JBJLRI010000051.1:0-30292 GCF_050871405.1 Kineococcus esterisolvens | reverse complement strand
TGGCCGGGGAAGCCACCGCTTCCCCGGCCACCGGGGGCTTCGCGGTGGCGGGCCGGGCAGGCGGTCGGCCGGTCGGGCGCTCAAGGTCCGCGCCGGGACTGCCGAAGGAGGCAGTAGCCAGGACGGCGCAGCAGGGCCACGGACGGGCCGCTGAACGAGGGAACCCGACAGGGGGACCACGACGACAGGCGGTGCAGTGCGTTTTCGCAACCTCACGCAGATGGCGGTGCCCGTGGGCATCGTGGGTGTCATCCTGCTGCTCGTCGTGCCCATCCCGGCCGCGATGCTCGACTTCCTCATCGCCACGAACATCGTGTGCTCGCTCATCGCGCTGCTCACCTGCATCTTCGTGAAGCGGCCGCTGGACTTCTCGGTCTTCCCCTCGCTCATCCTGGTCCTGACGCTGTTCCGGCTGGGCCTGAACGTGGCCACGACCCGCCTGGTCCTGTCCGACGGCTACGCCGGCAAGGTCATCGAGGCCTTCGGCCACTTCGTGATCTCCGGCTCGCTGGTCATCGGCCTGGTCATCTTCCTGATCCTCGTGGTCATCCAGTTCGTCGTCATCACCAAGGGCGCCGAGCGCGTCGCCGAGGTCGGCGCGCGCTTCACCCTCGACGCGATGCCCGGCAAGCAGATGGCCATCGACGCCGACCTCAACGCCGGCCTGATCGACGAGGACGAGGCGCGCCGCCGCCGCTCCGACATCAGCGCCGAGGCCGACTTCTACGGCGCCATGGACGGTGGCTCGAAGTTCGTCAAGGGCGACGCCATCGCCGGCATCATCATCGTACTGATCAACCTCATCGGCGGCTTCGCCATCGGGATGGTCCAGCACGGCCTGGGCCCGGCGGAGTCGATCCAGCAGTACGCGCTGCTGAGCATCGGCGACGGCCTCGCCTCGCAGGTTCCCGCACTGCTGCTCAGCGTCGGCACCGGCCTCATCGTCACCCGCTCCACCTCCAACGGCGACATGGGCACCGAGGCCATCAAGCAGCTCGGCCAGCAGAAGATGGTCCTGCAGATCGCCGGTGGCGCCGCGTGCGTCCTCGCGCTCGTGCCGGCCATGCCCAAGCTCCCCTTCTTCCTCGTCGCGGGCCTGTGCTTCGTGGCCGCCACCCGCATCGGCAAGCGCGACGCCGCCGAGGCCAAGGCCACCGAGCTGGCCGAGCTGGCGCCCGCGCCGGTCAACCCGAACGAGGCCGCCGAGTCCCTCCTGGAGGAGATGCGCGTCGACCCGCTGGAGGTCGTGCTGGCCCCCGACCTGGTCGACCTGGTCGACACCTCCGGCGGCGGCGACCTGCTCGAGCGCGTGCGCGCCCTGCGCCGCAAGATCGCCCTCGAGATGGGCCTGGTGGTGCCCCCGGTGCGCACCCGCGACTCCCTCGACCTGCCGGTGTCCACCTACGCGGTGCGCATCTCCGGCGTCGAGGTGGCCCGCGGCACCGCCCCGCCCGGCCAGGTCCTGGCCCTGGGCGACAACCTCGACGGCCTGCCCGGCCGCGCCACCGTGGAGCCGGTGTTCGGCCTGAACGGCAAGTGGATCCCCGCCGAGCTGCGCCACCAGGCCCAACTCACCGGCGCCACCGTCGTGGACCGCGCCAGCGTGCTCATCACCCACCTCGGTGAGCTCGTGCGCACCCACGCCCCGCGCCTGCTGGGCCGCGAGGACGTGCGCTCGCTGGTGGACGCGCTCAAGCGCACCCACCCGGTCGTCGTGGACGAGCTCACCCCGAGCGTGCTGACGCTGGGGGAGGTGCAGCGCGTCCTGCAGGCCCTGCTCGAGGAGGCCGTCCCGATCCGCGACCTGGCCCGCATCTTCGAGGCCCTGGGCCTGAAGGCCAAGCAGGGTTCGGACCTGGACGGGCTCGTGGAGGCGTCCCGGGCCGCGCTGGGGCCGGCCGTGGCGGCGGTGCACGAGCAGGACGGCGTCCTGCACGTCATCACGCTGGACCCGGTCCTGGAGCACACCCTGGCCGAGGCCCTGCGCCCCGGCGAGCACGGTGCCAGCCTGGCCCTGGACGCGGTCACCGCCGAGCACCTCGTGACGGCCTCAAGTTCCTGCCTGGAACGTGCCGAACAGCAGGGCATCTCCGCCGTGCTGGTGTGCGCCCCGCCCCTGCGGGCCCCGCTGCGCCGGCTCCTGAAGGTGGCCGTCGGCCGCCTCCACGTCCTCTCCTACGACGACGTCAGCAACCACCCCCGGATCGAGACGGTTGGATCGGTGAGCGGTGTCCACGCACTTGCTTCTTGAGGGCCCTGACCTGCAGGACCTGCTCGCGCAGGTCCGCGAAACCCACGGAGACGCCGCCCGCGTCGTCCGCGCCGAGCGCATCCGTTCCGGAGGCGTCGCCGGATTCTTCACCAAGGAGCGCTACGAAGTGACGGTCGAGATGCAGAACGACGGCGCCACCGCCGACCGGACCCCCGAGCCCGCCGTGGGCGGTGCGGCCCCCGACGGGGATGCGCCCGACTTCGAGGCCCTGCTGGCCGCTGCCGACCGCGCCGAGGCCGAGGCGGCTGAGGCTGCCGAGGCGGCTGAGGCCGCCGCGTCCGCGCCCGCCGGCCGGCACGCCGCCGCCTCGCCCGAAGAGCCCCTTCAGCCGGCGCCCGCACCTGCCGATGACTTCGAAGAGGCCCGGCAGGGCCTCGTGCAGATGCTCAAGGCCTCCGGTGCCGTGAGCAGCGCCCGCGCCGCGGGGCTGCTGGACACCGACGGCCCGGGCGCCGCCGGGGACACCGGCGACGCCGGGGCGGAGGTCGTCGAGGAGGTCGACCTGGCCGCCGCGCTCGCCGAGGCGGCCCGACGCGAGGAGGAGCGCCGACTGGACGCCGAGCGGATCGACGCGGAGCACGCCGAGGCCGAGCGCCTGGAGGCCGAGCGCCTGGAGGCCGAGCAGGCCGAGGCGGAGCGCCTGGAGGCCGAGCAGGCCGAGGCGGAGCGCCTGGAGGCGGAGCGCCTGGAGGCCGAGCGCCTGGAGGCCGAGCGCCTGGAGGCCGAGCGCCTGGAGGCCGAGCGGATCGAGGCGGAGCGCACGGAGGCGCAGCGCCGGGAGACCGAACGCAGGGAAGCGGAGCGCAGGGAAGCGGCCCGCCGCGAGGTGGAGCAGCTGGAAGCGGAGCGGCGAGCGGCCGCCCGTGCGGAAGCGGAGCGTCGGGAGGCGGAACGAGTGCAGCAGGAACGTGTGGTGGCGGAGCGCCGGGAGGCGGAGCGCTACGAGGAGGAGCGCCGCGAGGCCGCGCGCCGCGAGGTGCGCCGCCGCCAGGCCGAGCGCATCGAGCGCACCCCGGCCCCGGCGCAGGCGTCCGAGCGGAGCCTCGGTGACCTGCTGGCCGCCGCCGACGCCGCCGACGGCGCCGACCGCCTGCACGCGATGTTCTCGGCCGGCCGCGGGCCGGGTCGTGCCCGCCCCGCAGCCGCCCCGCAGCGCGCCGTGGCCCCGCACCGTCCCATCTCCACCGAGGGCACGGGGTTCGCGGCCACGATGGCGGCGGTGCGGACCCTCGGGTCGGCCGAGCGGACCACAGGACCGGATGTGACTGCTGATGTACGCTCGGTTACTAGGCAGTCGTCGCGTCCGGTGGGGACCCGTCCGGCACGGCCGGCTGCCGCAGCAGGCGCCGGCGCCCCGTTCGGCGCCCTGCCCCCTCGCACCACGGAGGATCGCGTGACTCCTGACCAGTTCGGTGCCGCCAACGGTGTCACCGCCCCCCGCCGCGTGGAGCGGACCGACGCCCCGGGCGAGGCCCGCGGGCGCGGTGGGGAGCAGGAGGGCCGGGTCCCGCAGCGCGGCGAGGGCTTCGAGGCGCGCCGCGGTGCGCCTCGCCGTCCGGAGCTGCGCCGCCCGGCCCCCGTGGAGGACCACTTCGGCGACCGCTTCGCCGACGAGGACCCCGCGCCCCTCGGCGCGGACCAGGCGTACGGCCGGGCCTACGAGGACGAGTACGAGGCGCCGTTCGAGCCCGCGGGGGAGCGCCGGCAGGCGTACCCGTACGCGGTGCCGAACGACTACGCGGAGCCTCGCGAGGAGCGCGGCGCCGAGCCGCGCCACGAGGCGCGGGCGCAGCAGGCGCCCGAGCGCACGCACAGCGTGGCCGGCGAGCGCGCCGCCCACGACGGGGACGACAACGAGGCAGCTGACATGGACCTGACTTACCGTGATTCCGTGACCACCTACGGCGACCGCCCGGCGGCGCGCGCGCCCTACCGCGAGCCGCACGACTCCGGTGACGTCCTGCGCCTGGCCCGTGAGATCGAGGTGCCCACGCCGCTGCGCGTCGGCTCCGGCGAGCTCGTCGTGGTCGTCGGCGAGGCCGACGCCGTCGTCGCCGCCGCGCTGCTGGTCGCCGACGAGGTCGGCTCCGAGGCCCCGCTGGTCCTCGGCCGCGCCGACGTGCAGAACACCGTGACCGCCGACGAGCTGCCGGCCCGCCAGGAGCAGGCTCGCCGCTGGAGCGCGCCGCTGACCGTGGCGATCCCGGCCCGCCCGACCGGTGCCGACGCCGAGCGCGCCGCGCGCCTGGCCGCCGAGATCGGCGCCGCCGCCGTCGTCGTCTGCGTCGACGCCACCCGCCGCAGCCACGCCGTCGCCGCGCAGCTGCGCGCCCTGGAGGGTGCCGGCGTGCCGGCCCGCCGCCTCGCGGTGCACCGCGCCGCCGAGAGCCCCGACCCCCTCGACGTGCTGTCGCTCGACGTCCCCGTCGGCTTCCTGGACGGGCGGCCGGCCACCTCCGGCGCCTGGGCCGGTCTGCTGCTCGACGCGACGTCCGAGCACGGCACCGCGCGCTGAACCCGTGGCCAGGCGCACGACCGCCGGGGTGGTGACCCCCACCTCCCCGGCGCAGTGGCCCGCGGTCAACGGCCGGTTGCGCGTGCGGGTCCAGCTCCCCGACGCCCTCGGCGGTGAGCTGCTGGAGCTGCCCACGCGCGTGGAGGACTCCGGCGAGGGGCGGCTCGTGGTGGCCGCCCCCGGGTTCTCGGGCGACCTGCACGTGGTCGCGCCCGGGATGCCGGTGACCGTCCTGTGGGCCACCGACCGGGGTCAGATGCGCCAGGACTTCCTGATCGCCGAGATCGTGCGGCGGCGGGTGCCCTCCTGGGACCTCGCCCCGTGCGGGGAGGTCAGCGTCCAGCAGCGGCGCCGCTTCGTGCGGGTCCCCGTCACCGGGAACCTGCGCCTGCACCCCGTCCCGGGTGACCGGGGACGGTCCGCTCCGGGCGACCCGGCCCCCGTCGCGGAGCAGCCGCTCACCGCGGCCTTCGTCGACCTCAGCGAGGGCGGCGCGTGCGTGCGGGTCCAGCGCGGCAGCTGGCCCGCGCAGGGCCGGGCGGTGCGCACCGTCTTCGAGATCGGGGACGGGCCGGTCGACCAGCTCGCCGACGTCGTCCGGCTCGTCCCGGACGCCGCCGGGACGGGGGAGCACGACGACCTCGTGCTGTCCTTCGTCGAGCCCGTCGCGGCGGCCGACCGCCTTCGCCGCCACGTCATGCAGGAGCAGATCCGCAACCGCCGCCGGGAGGCACCGTGACCGCGATCGTGATCGCCGCCAGCCTGCTGCTGGCGGGCCCCTCGATCCTCGCCGCCCTGCGCGGCACCGGCAGCGTGGACGCCGCGCTGCTGCACATGGTGCTGGCGCTGGTGGTGTCCGCGCTGGCCGCGCGCGCCGTGCGCTCCCTGGTGCTGCGCTACCAGAGCGCCGCCGAGGAGGCCGCCGAGGCCGAGGCCGCGGCCGAGCTGGACGCAGGGGTGCTCGGGCACCCCGCGCGCCGGCGCGAGGACTCCTGAGGACCCGTCCCCGCTGGACCCGCAGGCCCGCGACGCCCGTCCCCACCGGGGGGCGGGCGTCGCCCGCGTCCGGGGCCCGCCCCGGCGCGCGAGTGACGCGCAGGAAGGGGGTCGCGACGGATCGTCACCTATGCTGGGGCCCATGCTCGTCCTGACGCGCAAGGCCGGAGAATCCGTCGTCATCGGCGACGAGGTCGTCGTGCGCGTCCTGGAGGTGCGGGGGGACGTCGTCCGGGTGGGGATCGAGGCTCCCCGCCACGTGCAGGTGCACCGGCAGGAGGTCTACGACGCCGTGCGCGAGGCCAACGTCGCCGCGACGGCGGCCAGCGAGGAGGCCGTCACGGCCCTGCAGAGCCTCGTTCGCCGCACCGGCACCTGAGTGCTGTGACGTAGATCACGCAGTGTTCGGCGACGTGGGCGGGACGCGGAGCGGCCCCCCGGCCGCTGCCTCCCTAGAATCCCCTCACCGGTCCCGCCCCGCGGTACCGGGAGCGATCCGCCACCCGAAGGTGTGAGGACAGTGCTGTCCGCGGCTCGAGAACAGCAGGTCGGTGCTCTGCACCGGCCACCGTCCGAGACCAGGAGGTACGAGATGGACCAGACCACCACCGTGCAGGACACCGACGTCATCGACGTCCGCGACGTCGTCGACCTCACCACCGTCGCCAACCCGCGCCGCGTGCGTCTCTGACGTCCCACCCCACGGCCGAGGCCGGTCCCGCACCCGCGGGACCGGCCTCGCGCACGTCGCGCCCCCGCCCGGCCCGCCCGCGCCGGGGCCTCGTGCGCTCAGGCGTCGCGCAGCAGACCGGCGCGGTGCCAGCGGTGCATCAGCTCGAAGCCGTTGTCACCGCTGACCCACGGCACGTGCGAGCTGGCCGGCGCCGCCGTGGCCGTCAACGGGTGACCACCGGCCAGGAGCTGCTCCGCGGGAGTCAGCCGCCGGATCGCCACGCCCGCCACCCGCTCGGGAGCGGCCGAGACGAACTCCGCGTACAGCGCCGGGTCGTGCTGGCCGTCGTCGCCCACCAGCAGCCACGTCACCTGCGGCAGCTCCCGCGCCAGGCGCGCCAGGGTGCCGCGCTTGTGGGCGCTGCCGTCGCGGAACCAGCCGGTGTTCGTCGGGCCCCAGTCCGTCAGCAGCAGCGGGCCCTCCGGGTAGCCGGAGCGGCGCAGGAAGCGCGTCAGCGTCGGCGCCACGTTCCACGCCCCCGTGGACAGGTACAGCACCGGTGAGCCGGGGTTCTCGGCCACGAACTGCTGGTACATCTCGGCCATGCCGTTCACCGGCACGCGTGCCTTCTCCGTGAGCACGAAGCTGTTGTAGGCGGCGAGCAGGGGACGCGGCAGGCGCGTGACCACGACGGTGTCGTCGATGTCCGACAGCAGCCCCAGCTGCGGCTGCGGGCCCACGACCACCACGCGCGCGCTGCCCCGGTGCTCCCGCGCCACCTCCGGCGCCCGCTCCGCCCCGCCCTCGGTGTCGTCCTCCACGCGCTCGACGGCGTCCACGTCCACGTCGGCGTCCGGGCCCACCGTCAGGGTGACGAGGTGCTCACCCGGCGGCAGGTCCACGTCCACGACCTCGTCGATGTAGCCGCCCCGGTCGGTGCGCAACCGCAGGCGCCGCCCGCCCAGGTGCACCGTCACGTCCGTACCCGCCACCGGCACCGTCATGAAGTTGCGCCAGCCCCGCACGCTGCGCACCGCGTCGCGGCGCAGGTCCTCCGCGTCGTCCTCGCGGCCCAGCAGCACCCGGCCCAGCACCCGCACCCAGCCCGGCCCGCCGTAGCACGGGTAGGCCAGTGCACGAGCGTGGTACCCGCGCCGCCGCAGCCCGGCGCCGACGACGCCCTTGACGGCGTCCTCCACCCGCGCGGCCCGGTGCAGGCCGTGCTCCCCGGGGCGGGGGGTCAGGTCCAGGTCCCGCAACCGCTCCAGGTCCCGCATCGCCTCGCCGCGGCGGAACGACCTCGCGCCGCCGCCCTGCTGCCCGGTGATCACGGGCCCCACGCTAACGGGGCTCGAACCCCGCGGCGAGACGGCGGAAGCCCTCGTCCAGCGGCACGCGCGGCGACCAGCCCAGCGCCTCACGGGTGCGGCGCTGCTCGAACCAGTGCGCCGTCGACAGCTGCTCGGCCAGGAACCGCGTCATCGGCGGCTCGTCGGCCACCCGCAGGCGCGTCCAGGCGCGCTCCACGACGCTGCCGGCCACCTTCGCCAGCACGGAGGGCACCCGACGGGTCGGCGCCGGCACGCCGGCCGCCTCGCAGATGCGCGCGAAGACCTCCGCCACCGTGCGCGGCTCGCCGTTGGTGACCACGAACGCCTGCCCGTGCACCTCCTCGGCGCGGTCCAGCGCCGCCACCAGGGCGTCCACGGCGTTGTCCACGTAGGTGGTGTCCATCAGCGCCGTGCCGTCGTCCAGCAGCGGCAGCCGGCCCGCGCGGGCCCGGTCGGCGATGCGCTGCACCAGCTGCGTGTCGCCGGGACCGAGCACGACGTGCGGACGCACCGCCACCACGGCGAAGCCGGGGGAGTCGGCGGCCAGCGCCAGCAGCTCCGCCTGCGCCTTGGTGATCGCGTAGGAGCCGTGCGCGGCGTCCGGGTCCGCGGGCGTGGTGCCCACCCCGACCAGGGCGGAACCGGCGTGGGCGACCGACGGCGAGCTGACCATGACGAAACGGCGCACGCCCGCGGCGCGCGCAGCCGCCAGCAACCGCTCGGTGCCGCGCACGTTCGTCTCCACGTACTCCGCGTGCGGGCCGGTGATGGACACCTTCGCGGCCAGGTGCACGACGGCGTCCACGCCCTCGCAGGCCCGTTCCAGGGCCGCGGGGTCGCTGACCGAGCCCAGCACCTCCTCCAGGCCGCCCAGTCCGGCGGGCCGGCGCTGCAGCACGCGCACGTCCTCCCCGCGGCGCGCCAGGGCGAGGGCCGTCTCGCGTCCCAGCATGCCGCTGGCACCGGTGACGAGGACCTTCACGCGAGCCTCCCGGCACGGTCTCCGGCCAGCACCCGCTCCGCCCAGGAGGCGACGCGGACCCGGTCGATCTTGGAGTTGTGCCGCACGTCCGTCGGCAGGGCCGGCACCAGCAGCACCGCCGCCAGGTTCCGGCCGGTGGCCCGGCGAACCGCCTCGGCCAGCGCCGGGGGAGCGACGGTGGTGCGGCCCACCGCTCCCGTCACCGCGGTCTCGGGCTCGGCGACCACGACCAGCTGGCGCGCCTCGCGCGGCCCGACCCCGACGAGGGCCGCGCGGGCGATCCCGTCCACGGACTCGGCCCGCTGCTCCGGGCCGACGGGCGTGACGACCTCGTCGGCGGTGACGACGACGTGCGCCAGCCGCCCCTCGATCCACACGCGGCCCGCCTCGTCCAGGTGGCCGACGTCGCCGGTGCGGTGCCAGCGGCCCGCGCCGAGCGCCCGCGCCAGCTCGGCGGACGGCCGCACCCGGACGCTGGCCGCGTGCGTGACCCACAGCTGGTCGTAGCGGTCCTTGACGTGCTCGCCGCCCACGACGACCTCACCGGTCACCCCGGCGACCGCGTCCACCTCGTCGCCGGCGCGGCCGTCGGCGTCCAGCGGTGCGATGCCGACCACGACGCCCGGCACGGGCCTGCCCACGCAGATGCCCTCGCCCTCCCCGGCCTCCAGCACGTCCGAGAGGCTGACGTCGGTGGCGGGCAGCACCTCGGTGGCGCCGTACGGGGTGCGCGGGTCGGCCAGCGGCATCAGCTCGCGCACGCGCTGCAGCAGCGGCGTGGGCACCGGGGCACCCGCCGACAGCAGCACCCGCACCCCCGCCAGCGCCTCTCGGCGCCGCTCGTCCAGCGCGTCCGCGGTGGCCAGCACGTTCACGACCGCCGCCGGCGACAGGAACGCCGAGGTGGCCCCGCTCGCGGCGACCGCGTCGGCCAGCGCCGTCGCGGTCAGCGTCGCGGGCCGGGTGACGTCCATGGCGGGCACCACGCACGTGGCGCCCAGCGCGGGACCGAACAGCGCGAACGGCGCGAACGCCGACACCAGGGGGGCGCCGGGCCCGGTGCGGATGACCGCGCCCATCGCCGAGGCCAGCCGCGACAGCTGCGCGTGGGTGTACACCACGCCCTTGGCGGGCCCGGTCGAGCCGGAGGTGAACAGGACCGCGCCCTCGGCGCCCGCCTCCGGCTCCGGCGGCAGGGGCAGGCCGGCCGCGAGCCGGTTCTGCCCGCGCTCGGCGACCTCCAGGAGCGTGGCGGTGGCGTCCGTGGCGCGCAGGACCGCGTCGCTCACCGGCCCGGCCGCCACGCGCCGCCCCGGCCAGCGCAGCGCGCGCGCCGCCGCCAGGGCCTTCGGCACGCCGACCACCCAGTCCACGCCGCTCCCGGTGACCGCGCGGGTCAGCCCCCGCACGCCCAGGCCGGCGTCGGCGACGACGGCCACCGCGCCCACCCGCAGCACCGCGTACAGCGCGGCGGTGAGGTCCGCGCCCGGCGGCACCAGCAGCGACACGCGCTGGCCCGGCCGCACGCCCATCGCCTCGAAGCCGGCGGCCAGCTCACGGGTGCGCCGCGCCAGCAGCGACCAGCTGATGGCCCGGAAGGTGCCGTCGGGGGCGACCTCCACCACGGCGGGGCCGTCGTCGCCGGAACGCTCCTCGAGGGCCGCCCACAGCCGCGGTGGTGCGCCCGCCTCGACGGCGCCGGCCGTGGGCCCGGAGGTCGACCCGAGGATCGACTCGGGGGCCGGCCCGGCGGTGGACCGCTCGTCCAGCCACTGCACGACGGCCGGGGCGAAGCGCGGGTCCTCCGGCGTCAGGTGGCTGGCGCCGGCGAAGCGGTGCACGTCCGCGTGCGGCAGCCGGCGGCGCCAGTCGCGCAGGAACCACTCGCCGAAGACCGGGTCGCGCGGGCCCCACAGCACGAGCGCCGGCACCCCTGCGGCGCGCAGGCGCTCCACGCCCCCGGTGACGGCGTCCAGCGCGGGCCGGCTCGGGTGGTCGTGGCCGACCGGCACGTCCGCGACGAAGTCCTCGATGCCGGCGCGGTCGGGCGCCGTGCCGTAGGGCAGCCGGTACGCCGCCCGCACGCCGGCGGGCAGGGCCGGCTTCGGCAGCGCCAGGGTGGTGCGCAGGAACACCTCCGCGCGGCGCGTGACCAGCGGCAGCACCCCCGGCAGGGTCGCGGCGCGCAGCGCACCCGGCGGCGGCGCGTCGGCGGGGTAGGAGGCGGCGGTGTTGGCCACCACCAGCCCGGCCAGGTGCACGTCCCCGGACCCGGCGCGGTGGCGGCCGGCGCCACCGCTGGAGCGCTCCAGCTCCGCCGCGGCCCAGCCCGTGACGACGATGCCGCCCCAGTCCTGGCCCACCGCCACGACCGGCCCGCTCAGCTCCAGGGCGTCCACCAGGTTCGTCAGGTCCCCGACGCGCTGGGCCAGCGTGCGGTGCACGCCGGTGCGTTCGGAGAACCCCATCTCCAGCTGGTCCACGGCCACCACGCGCCACGGCACCGGCGCCGACGAGGCCGCCGCGGCCAGGTGCCGCCACAGGTACGACCACGTCGGGTTGCCGTGGACGCACACCAGCGTCCCGGCGACCTCGCCGGGGGAGGCGTCCGGGGCCGTGTCCAGCAGGTGCCACGTGCGGGGTGCACCGGCGCTGTCCGGAGCCTGCACCAGGCGCGACCAGGCCGGGTCCAGCCCGGGCAGGCCTGCGGGAGGCAGCGCGGCCGGGCGCAGCGGAGCGGTCACCACCGCGGCAACCCCCGCTGCTGGCGGGGACGGGGAGCGGGGAGCCTCACCACGCCAGCTCGAGCATCGCGGTGTTCAGGCCCGACCCGACGCCCATGGCGATCACGCGGTCGCCGCGGCTGAGCTCGGGGGCCGTGGCCGCCAGCGTCATCGGCAGCGAGATGGGCCCCACGTTGCCCCAGCGCGGGAAGGTCATCGGCACCTTCGCCGGGTCCACGCCGATGCGGTCCACCAGCGTCCGGGTGTGCACCTTCGAGATCTGGTGGATGACGAAGCGGTCGGCCTGCCGCCAACCCCACAGCCGGTCCCCGCCCTCGAAGGCGTCGGAGACGATCTCGATGCCCTCGTTCAGCATCAGCTTGGCGTCGGTGCGCATGTGGTTCGCGTCGCCGATGCACAGCTCGTGGTGAGCGGTCCCGGCGCGCGTCACACCCCCCAGCACCCGGTGCGCCTCGGGGTGCTCGTCCGCGCGCCCGATGACGGCGGCGGCCGCGCCGCAGCCCAGCGTCATCGTGGCGAACTCGTTGAGGAAGTCCTTGCGCGTGATCCCGTCGCGCTGCAGCCGCGCGATCGTGCCCTCGTGCATGGAGCGCACGTCCTCGGCGCCCAGCACCACCGCGTAGCGGATCGCACCGGCGTCGATCATCGCCGAGGCGACCTGCACGCCGTTCACCCACGCCAGGCAGGCGTTGGTCAGGTCGAAGTTCATCGCCGACGCCGGCAGGTCCATCCCGTGGTGCACGGCGGTGGCGATGGCCGGCTCCAGGTGCGGGCGCGTGACGGTCGTGCTGATGACCAGCCCGACGTCCTTCGCGTCCACCCCGGCCTCGGACAGGGCCTTGACGCCGCACTCGGCGGCGACGTCGGCGGCGTTCTGCCCCTCGGCCCACCACCGGCGCTCGCTGACCCCGGCGACCTTCTCCAGCAGACCGGGCTGCATGCGCAGCCGCTGCAGCGTCGGGGCCAGCACGTCGTCGAAGTACGACGACGGCACGACCACCGGCGCTTCGACGTGCGACACCGACAGCAGGGCCGCGTTGGCCGGACGGAAGGTCGAATTGCCCAGCGCGTCCCCGCCGGTGGTGTCGTTCAAGGGCTTCCCCACATCCTCGGTCCTGCGCCGCCCGGTGGGCAGGCGCCGGGTCCCCCGCGGGGACCCGGCGCGGCTGTCGCGGCGAGGGATCAGGTTAACCGTCCTCCGGCTCGGCGCCTCCCGAGGCGGTGCCGGGGCCTCGCGGGCGCGGTCGCACCGCGGCTCGTGCCCCCGCGCCGGGGCGTGCGTGGGGGGAGCTGACGCCGTGCTACGGTTTTCCTCGTCCTGAGCGCACCCGCGTGGTGCGGCAGGGGCACTCGTCCGGGTGGCGGAATAGGCAGACGCGCTAGCTTGAGGTGCTAGTCCTCGTATAGAGGGTGGGGGTTCAAGTCCCCCCTCGGACACAGATGGTGGGGTTGCGACCTGCGCCGTCCCTTGATCGGACCCCTCCACGGCGCCTGTGCGCGCGGAGCGGTACAAGCCCGCAGGCACGGCCCCTTACTCCTGGAGTGTGGACGCACCCGCTTCCGGTGGGCCCGCAGCGGCCGGGGTTGCCACGCCCCTCGGTGGTCTTCAGGTGGCTGCGCCCGTCCCGTGCGCCGACAGGGTGGTGGGTGCACAGCCCCTGCCGCCCGTGCACCAGGCGCCGCAGCAGCACCTCGGTCGGGCCCGACCGCCCGGCACGCTCGAGCGGGGGTGCCACGAGCGCGCTCACCGAGTGGACGCCCACACCCACGGCCGTGACGAAGGCGGTGCCCGCCCCCACGCCCTGGCCGGCGCCCGCAGCGGGACCTGGGCGATCGACTGCAGCGGGTGGCAGGTCAGCGAACCCTGCCCCACGGCTCTCCCCACCGGCCGAGCGCCGGCCGGCACCCAGCGCCCGCCTCCGTGCCCACCTCCGCCACGCCGAGCACGGAACCACCCGGCGCCAGGCGCCGCAGCAGCGGTAGGTGCTCGGCGGGGCGCTGCAGGACGCGTCGGCGCGCGAGCAGGACGCCGCAGCACCGCGGGGCTGGGGAAGACCAGCGCGACCAGCGGCACGGGCGGGCCGGACGAGGCCCGGGGACCCCGTTGAAGGCCGGGCAGGGCAGCAGCGCCAGTGCACCGGCCACGACGAGCGTGCGCTCTCGTTCCCGCAGCAGCAGCACCACGGCCAGCCCGAGCGGGCCGTGGACGAGCAGTATGCCGCTGCCGAAGAGCAGGACCAGGCGGGCGGAGCCGAAAGCGCCCAGCCGCAGCGTGCGGCGCAGCAGCAGCGAGCGGGTGCGCCGCGCTGCTCCTGGCGGCGCGCGATGACGGTGAGCCCGTACGCCGGGAGCAGCGTGAGCATCGGGAAGGCGCGGTCGTCGACGAACACCCCCGATGACGACGTTGACCGCCCGGTCGGCGTTCGTGCCGTCGACGGGGCGGAAGGAGGGGCTCAGCTCTCGCCCGCTGATGTGCGAGACGCTGTTGACCGGTGCGATGCCGAGCAGCGCGATCGCCGCGGGCGATGTGGGGCGCCGGTGAACGCTCGGCAGCGTTGAGCGGTGCGCGTGGACCGGGGGCAGGGGGTGCCGTGGTCACTGCGGCAGCGTCCCACCGCGGCGCGCCCGGCAGGGCTGTCCGGCCCGACTGATCCTGGTACCGGGACAACTGTCTCAGTACCGACGGCGGGCTCAAGGGGTCAACGCACCACTTGGTGGAGCGACGTTACTGGCGGCCTGGGCGATGCCGGGTCGTGTCTTCATTTCGTCGGGGGCCAGGCTTGCGCGGCCGCTCGTGGCTGAGGTCACCGCTGCCCGGTAGACCTCGGCGGGGGTGCGCCAGCCGAGGACCTCGCGTGGTCGTCCGTTGAGCTGTGCGGCGAGGGCGTCGAGGGCGTCCTGGTCGAGCAGGCGCAGGTCGGCGGCGCGGGGCAGGTACTGGCGCAGCAGGCGGTTGGTGTTCTCGTTGGTGCCTCGTTGCCAAGGGCTGCGGGGGTCGCAGAAGTAGACCGGGCAGCCGGTGTCGGCGCTCAGGCGGGCGTGCTGGGACATCTCCCGGCCGCGGTCCCAGGTCAGCGACCTGCGCAGGTGCGTCGGGACCGCGTTCAGGGCACCGGCGAGGGCGGGGTGGACGTCCTCGCCCTTGAGGCCGGGGAGCGCGACCAGGACGGTGTACCTGCTGGTGCGCTCGACGAGGGTGGCGATGGCCGAGGGACGCCGGCCCATCACGAGGTCGCCCTCCCAGTGGCCTGGAACGGCCCGAGTCTCGGCCTCGACGGGGCGCTCTCGCCACGACCTCATGTCTCGCAGCCGTCCTCGCCCGGTCGGCTGACGGGCGATCTTCGGGTAGCGCATAGCGCGCCCGGTCCTCAGCTGCTGGGTCAGCCGGCGCGGCAGCGGCGGGCAGTGGTGCGGCACGAAGAGGCTGAGGTAGATCGCCTCGTGGCTGATTCGCATGGCGTGGTCATCGGGGTGCTCCAGGCGGAGCCGGTGGCTGATCTGGCGTGGTGACCACTGCATCGCCAGGCCCTGCTCGACCGCGGCGCGCAGCGCCGGGTGGCCGGTGAGCTTGCTGGTCTTGGGGCGCTTGGCGCGGGCGTGGGCCGCGGTGTCGGCATCGAGGGCACGGTAGCTGCCGCTACCGCCGTTGCGAGCCACCTCGCGGGAGATGGTGCAGTGCGGGCGCCCAAGGCCCGCCGCGATGGCACGCAGACTGCGACCGGCCGCCAGGCCGCGGGAGATCTCCTCCCTCTCGATCAGCGACAGGTGCCGGGTCGAGCGTCCGGCGGGGCGGGTGCGGACACCACCGGTCGCGGCGAAGTACCGACGGACGTGCTGGACGGGGACGCCGAGGTCATGGGCGACAGAGCGCACCGACCGACCGGTGCGCCACTGCGCCCAGGCACGGTCCTGCTGCTCCAGGGACAGATGAGGCCGGGGCACGGACACCTCCACGAGTCGTGATCATCGTGGTGGTGCGTTGACCCCTTGAGCCCGCCACCGGTTGTGGGGCGAGGCGGCACTGTCAGCGGCGTGTGACCTGCAGCGGTAGGTGGCGCGGTCCTGACGGCAGGAGGTAGCGCCACGGAGGGTGCCCAGCACTCGTGCTGAACCAGGTCCGGCTCTTCCGACCCCGAGCTGGAGGCGCATCCCCTCGTGCATCCGGGGTCGGCCGCCACGGACCCGCTCTTCCGCCTCGACCGGGGCCGAGGCGTTGACCCGGGACCACTCACCACCGCCGGGGGGCGAGGACCCCGCCCGGCTCGCCTCGCGCGGAGCCGGGCGGGCCCCTGCGGCCCCTCCCGCGCTGCTCGCAGCTCCACGGCTCAGGCCGCGGGTGCGGCGCCGGCCCCTTCAGCGACCGGCGGCGACGGCGGGGCCGGCCCCACCCGCGAGCTGCCAGGGCCGCACGAGCAGCACCAGCACGGAGGTGCCGAGCGTCAGGGCGGCCAGGATCACCACGCCCATGGCGCGTGCGTCGTTGCCGAGCAGGCCCACCAGCGGCGAGACCAGCGCGCCGACGCCGAACTGGACGGCTCCCAGCAGCGCGGCGGCCGCGCCGGCGGCCTCACCGTGCCGGGACAGGGCCAGTGCCGGAGCGTTGGGCAGGGCCAGGCCGGTGCAGAACAGGACCGCCCACAGGGGTGCCACCACCCCGACCAGGCCACCGGTGCCGGTGGTGGACAGCACCACCAGCGCCGTGCCGGCGAGCAGGCCGCCGAGGGTGCCGGCCAGGAGCACCTGGGCCGGGGCGAAGCGGCGCAGGGCCAGCGGGTTGAGCTGGGTGGCCGCGATCAGCCAGAAGGCGCCGGCGCCGAAGAGGAGCCCGAACTGCTGCTGGTCCAGGCCGAACTGGCCCTGGTACACGAACGAGGCGCCGGCCACGTAGCTGAAGAGGGCGGCCATGGTCAGCCCGGCCACCAGGACCAGGCCGAGGTAGGTGCGGTCGCGCAGCAGAGCGCGGTAGGTCCGCACGGTGGCGCCCAGGCGCAGGGGACGGCGCCGCTCGGGCGGCAGGGTCTCGCGCAGCGCCCGCGCGCCGACCGCCAGCAGGAGCAGCCCGTAGAGGCCGAGCAGGGCGAAGATCCCGCGCCAGGAGGTGAAGCGCAGCACCTCGCCCCCGATGGTCGGGGCGAGCACGGGGGCAGCGCCCATCACCAGGAACAGCCGGGAGAGCATGGTGGCCGCTGCCCGCCCGTCGTACAGGTCGCGCACGATCGCCAGGGCGATGACGGCGCCGGCCGCGGTGCCCACGCCCTGCAGCACGCGCAGCACGCCGAGGACGGCGATGTTCGGTGCCAGCAGCACGAGCAGCGAGGCGAGCACGTGCAGGGCGGTGCCGGCCAGCAGCGGTCGCCGCCGGCCCAGGGCGTCGGAGAGCGGACCGATCACGAGCTGGCCCAGGGCCAGGCCGACGAGGGTGCCGGTCAAGGTCAGCTGCACCGCGGCCTCGGTCGTCTGCAGCTGAGTGACGATCGTGGGCAGGGCCGGAAGGTACATGTCGATCGTCAGCGGCCCGACGGCGACGAAGGCCCCGAGCACCAGGGCGGTGCGCCCCATGCTCGGGCGGGACGGCTCGACCGGGCCGCTCGCGCCGGTGGCGGGCGGGAGGTCCGTGCGCGAGGTCATGTGGGGTCTTCCGTCGCAGGGCTGGGGTCAGCCGAGCGCACAGGAGCCCGTGGCTCCCCGTCCACGCGGCGAGGACGACAACCGGCGCAGGACACGGATCCATTCCCGACTCGCCACCGGCAGCCCGGACGCCGCGCCCACCCCGTGCGACCAGCGAACAGCGTGGTGCCCGCGGTGCTCGTGGCCGCGTCCACCAGGAGACGGGGCCACGAGCACCGGCAGGGCCGCAGCCGGGGAGCACCGCAGGTCCACCTTCCGGGGCACCTGCCGGGTCGCGGCCAGCACCCGATCTGCGCCTGCGCGGCGAGGACTTGCCCGTCCTGGGTGGGCACGAGGGCCAGCAGGCGCGGACCCTGCCACTGGACACCTCCGCTGCGGTGGAGCAGCGGTACAGGCATCGAGGCTGCTGACGACGGCGCCCGCGGGAGTCCAGCCCGAGCGCGCCGCGGCTCCAGCGGGTGTGAGCGCAACCCCCGGGCCTGCTCCTCCGCCAGCTCTTCGGGGAGTCCCCGCCAGTGCAGCCACTCGGGGTCGAAGCCGCTGGGGTGCCGGAAGAGCGGGGCGGTGTCCAGCAGCGCGTGCGCGAGGGCGTCGGCGGTCAGCTCGCGCTGGTCGCGCACGGCGCGCCGGTACTGGCGCCCGAAGGCGGCCTGCGTTCCGAGGAGGGCAAGCGCTTCGTGCGCGCAGGTCGGTGCGCTGACGGTGCACTGCCGAACGCTGCTGGATCCGCGGCAGTCGCACCTGCTGACACCTGGCCCGCACCTCCTTCTAGGTGCGGCAGATCGCTGGACGAGCGACCTCGCGGGAGCGTGCTCACCCGGGTGATCGGTAAGCTGCCGGTCATCGGCGCGGCGGGTGGCTGGCTGGACGAACGGGCCGGGATCCACGAGGCGGTCCGCCGTACCTGCAGCCTGCTCCGCTAGCAGTTCGCCCCGAGAACTGCCGCACGCGCAAGGGCGGGTCTCGCCTCCCACCGGTCCTGCTGCGCCGTACCGTCCGTGCTGCACCTCCGCGCCCAGGCAGCCGCCTGGAGCAGGTCAGCGCTGTGCGCGCTGCGGCATCACCTGATCGGGGGCTCAAGGTGGTCGGGGAACCTGCCGATGCCCGTGCGGGGACGATCTCGTCCCCGGTGCTTCAGGAGGCTGAGTCGTACACGTCATGACCGCAGAGCCGATGATGGGCGAGCGCGCTCGGCGCCGATGGCTGCCGCACGGCACCCCGCTGCCCGATGACGTGTGGCGCTCGCGTCACCGGACCTTCCTGACCGCGGCCTGGGTGATCTGCGTGCTCACTCTCGTCTGGGCCGGCACTGTTCGGGGCGTGGTGCACGCCGTCCTGGACTGCCTGCCCATCGCCGTGGCTGCGTCGGCGGGCAGCCTGGCCAGCTTGCGCATCGGAACCTGGCGTTGGGGGCGGGAGGCGGCCTCGTGCGCGGTCATGCTGGCGCTGATGATCGCTTCAGCGGTGGCCGTGCACCTGGCCGGAGGGCTGATCGAGGCGCACTTCCTGTTCTTCATCGCGGTCGGCGCCGCCGCGGCCTACCAGACGTGGGCGCCGTTCCTGGTCGCGATCGGCTTCGTGCTCGTCCACCACGGCCTGCTCGCTTCGGTGTCCGGGCACGCGATCTTCAACCACCCCGCCGCGCAGCAGCGGCCGTGGCTGTGGGCGCTGATCCACGGTGCCCTGCTCGCGGCGGCCGCCGCGGTCGGCGTCGCCTCCTGGCGCGCCGATGAGCTGGTGCGCGCGCGCCTGGACCGGCTCGGGGCCCGCAGCCGCCTGATCCTGGGCACGGTCACCGACGGCATCGTGGCGCTGGACGCGGAGGGGCGTGTCCTGGAGGCGAACCCGGCAGCGCTGCGGCTGCTCACCACCGGCCCGCTCGGTCTCGCATCGATCAAGGGCCGAGAGCTGAGCGAGCTGGTGCACGGCTACGATCACGGCCGCTCGACGGCTGCTGGGCGCGTCACCTCCGCCCATCGGGCCAGCACCTGTCGCGCCGGCACCCGCACTCCGGTGGAGATCACGGTGGCGCTGGTGCACGACGATGAGCGTGTGCGCGCTGTGGTCACGTTGCGGGACCTGTCCAGCGCTGCCCGCGCCGAGGACGCCGAGCGCGCTCTGCTGGAAGTGGCCGAGCGTGAGCAGGCCCAGCGCGAGGACGTCGCTGCGCTGATGACGGCGGTGCGCCCGCCGACGTTGTGCGTGCCGGGGCTCCAGCTGGCGGTGGCCTACGAGCCGGCCGCCAGCGCACCGGCGGGTGGAGACCTGTACGACTGGCTGCTGCTGCCCTCCGGCGAGGTCCTGATCGTCGTGGTCGACGCGATGGGCCGGGGCACCGGTGCCACGCGTGAGGCGCTGGCGGTGACCTCCACGGTGCGCACCCTGGCCGTGGCCGGGGTCGAGCTGGGCGATCTGGTCGATCGTGCGGGCTCCGTCGTGGAGGTGACGCACCCTGAGCTGATGGCCACCGTCCTCATCGCCGTGCTCGATCCGGGTACCGGGCGGTTGCGCCTGGCCGGTGGTGGTCACCCGCCCGCGATCCTCGTCGGTACCGGGGGAGCGCGCGAGGTCGCCGCGCACGGGCGGGGAGTCGGCTACCCCGAGCCGGGCAGCGTCGCGATCACTGAGGTCGTCCTCGCTCCCGGCGAGAGCCTGGTGCTGTACACCGACGGGCTCCTCGAGGGCACCCGGGACATCGACGCGGGTCTGCGGGAACTGGCGGGCACCGCGGCAGGCATGGCTCGGGCGCCCGTGCAGGAGTTCGCCCAGCGCCTGCTGACCGAGGTGAGCACCTGCGCGCGTGAGGACGACGACTGCCTGGCTCTGGTCATCCGTCGCTCACCCGTGGCACGGGACTCGGACCCCCCGCACTCCCTCGCGGGTGCAGCGGCACCGTAGGAAGAAGGGCCGCTGCGCGAGCCGGTGACCCGACCTGTCACCGGCTCGCGCAGCGCTCCCCTGAAGCAGATCGCCGCCGACTTCGACATCCACGTGATGATCTTGTCGGGGTGGACGCGCCAGGCCGACGCCGTCCCCCGCGAGCGGGAGGTGCCCCCACCCCGTGCATCGCCCGCCGTGGCGTCGAGCACGGCTCCGGCCTCTGGCGCACCCGTCGGTCGGCATGCCGCCGATCGCTGGCGCTCGCGCGTTCGAATGCCAGGACCACGCATCGGTGACGCGACAGCCCTCCCCCCCCACCACCACCAGGATCGCCAGGGACGACGGTGCCCGCCTCACCGTGGCCAGGACCTCGTCGGCGACGGCAGTCGCTGCGCAAGCAGAACTCGTCGGCTCAGGAAGGGGTGTGTGACGCCAGGCTCGCTGCCCGGGCACCGATGGACTCACTCGGGGACTCTCTCGAGCTCGGTGTCATGGACCGCCCGGAACCGGCCCCCACCCCCGGTCGTCCTCGCCTCCCGATGTCTGAAGCGCCGGTCTCATGAGATTGCGCAGCGGCAACTGAGCGCGGCTGGGCCTGACTTCGGCGCCCTCTGCTGAATCACTCGTGAGGGGCGATGCGCGGCGCCCGTAGCCACTGAGGCTTCGTCGGTAGCAGTGTCGAGCTTGAGCGGCGCGGGTCCAGTCGCAGGCGTGCCTCGTGCTCCACGCCCCCGGCCTGGCCCTCTACTCGGCAACCTGCAGGCTGTAGTAGTCGATCTTCTCGGCCAGGACGGTGAGGGCTGCATCGAGGCAGCGGCGCCGCTCGAGGAGTTCTTGTCTGCGTCTGCCCAGGAAGGCCACCCGCTCGTCGCTGTCCCGGCCGGGCGCCTCGGTGCGCAGCAGCCGGGTGAACTCCCGCAGGTCGGCGATGCCGAGGCCGGCGTCACGCAAGCACGTGATGATGCCTGCCCAGGCCAGGTCGTCATCGCAGTAGACACGGCGCCCGCCTGCGGTGCGGGCGATGGGAGGTAGCAGTTCCTCCCGTTCGTAGTACCGCAGGGCGTCCAGGCTCAGGCCGGTGCGCTCTGCGGCTTCGGCCGGCGTGTACGTCGTCACGATCGCTTCCCCTCCATGGCTGTGGCCGATGGGCTTGACCTGGTGCGCGCTCCAGGTACCAGAGTGCCTCAAGAGCACCGACGACGGAGGGAACAACATGATCGACGTGGCGCTGGGCGCGATGGACTTCGGCACCCGGGTGGATGAGGCGACCTCGTTCCGGCTGCTGGACTGCTTCGTCGAGCGAGGGGGTGAGTGGATCGACACCGCCAACTGCTACTCCTTCTGGGCCGATGCCAGTGGCGTGGGCGGGCAGAGCGAGGAGGTCATCGGGCGCTGGCTGACCTCCCGCCCCCAGCTGAGCGACCGGGTCCGGATCAGCACCAAGGTCCGTCAGCAACCCACCACCCCCCACGTCTGGCCCGAGTCGGCAGAGGGCCTCTCCGCCGAGGCCATCCAGAGCGCGGCCCGGGCCAGCCTGCAGCGGCTGCGACGTGAGCACGTCGATCTGTACTGGGCCCACGCCGAGGACCGCGGCGTGCCGCTCCAGGAGACGGTCGAAGCCCTCGCTGCCCTGTGCGCGGACGGGCAGGTGGGACGTCTGGGGGCCTCGAACCACGCTGTGTGGCGGGTGGAGCGGGCTCGCCACCTGGCCACCGACCGCGGCCTTACCGGCTTCACCGCACTGCAGTACCGCCACTCCTACCTCTTCCCGCGGCCCTGGGCGCCCCTTCCCGACGCCGGGCACATGCTCCTCACCCCTGAGGGCCTGGACTATGCGACGTCTGAGGATCTGGAGCTGTGGTTCTACACCCCCCTGCTCCACGGCTCCTACGTTCGCGATGACCGCCCCTTCCCCGAGGTGTATGACCACCCCGGCACCACCAAGCGCCTCACCGCCTTGGACCGCGTCGCCCGCGAGACCGGGAGGACGCGCAACCAGGTCGTCCTGGCGTGGCTGTCCGCTCTGGCTCCGCACGTCCGGCCCATCGTCGGGGTGAGCACCGTGTCCCAGCTCGAGGAAGCGATGGATACGACCGACCTCGCCATCGAGACGCGGCACCTGCTCGACGAGGCGATCTGACGCGGAACACGGCTCGGCCGGCTCACCTGCCGACCTCACCCGTGGCGGTGACGGTTCAGCGCCACGGTCACACCTCGCAGGTACCTGAATGCTCATCCTTCGCGCCAGCCTGGACGTGTCGGAGGGCCTGCACCGGCTCCGGGGCCGGTACCCACGCCCCGTCCGCCGTCCCAGCGGCGGGCAGATCCTGGCTCCCAGCACCCGTGGCCGGAACTCCTACGTGAACTCGGCCCGAGCCTTCGTCGAGCACGGCATCGCCCACCTCAAGACCCGCTGGCGAGCCCTGGCCCGAGTGACCCTCTGCCCTTGGCGCATCCCCCTCGCGGCCACAGCCCTCGTCCTCAGCGGCCTGGAAGACCGCTACCGACAAAGGCTCATCCACGCCGCGGTGCATCGGCTACGCACCGTTGAGGGTGCGACGACTGGCGGCGTGTGGTCGACCCTCAGTGCCGGTGGGCTCGATCAGACCGCAGGGTCAATGCGCTCGATGTTGGTCCAGCCAGTCCAGCCGCGCTCCTCGAGGATCGCGAGCAGACGGGGCGCGCACGGGAACGCCTCGACGAACGCCGCGTCGAGCAGGGCGACCAGGTCGTCGCTGATCGGCTGTTCCTCCTCCACGCCCGCGTACTCGTCAGCCGCCGCCTCCAGGAAAGCTTCCACGCGGTCCGCCAGCGAGGGCAGTCGCGGGTCGTCGGGTGCGCACTCGGCGAGGTCCCCGATGTCGAGGTAGAGCCGGCGCAGCGTCTCGTCCTCGATCTGCGCATGCTTGAGCGTCATGAAGGCCGGGACCTCATCCTGCATCCGGGCTGCGATCAGGATCCAGCTGTCGCGTTCGACCTCGATCAGCCGTTCGGGGAACCCGAGCTCGTGCATCCGGTTCAAGTAGGCGACCACCTCGGGCGGCAGCGCCAGGCTGTCGCCTGCCGCGAGCCGGGCGATCCGCTCCCGATGACGCTGGCGTTCGCGCATCTCGGCGCGCAGGCGGCGGTCGATGTCTTCGAGTGCCGCTGCGAACGCTTCGTCGCTAGCCGACAGCAGTTCGCGGACCCGCGACAGCGGTACGCCGGCGTCGGCCAAGGTGCGGATCCGGATGAGCTCCACGACGGCCGAGGCGCCGTAGCGCCGATAGCCGGAATGGTCGCGCGCGGGCTCGGACAGCAGGCCCTTGGCGTGGTAGTGCCGCACCGCGCGGACCGTCACGCCGGCGTAGGAAGCGAGCTGGCTGATGGTCAGCATGGAGCTATTCTGCGAGCCTCTTGGCGATGTTGCGGTTGAGCGAGGTCCGCCATGTGACCAGGTGTGGGGTGGTGCCGCGCAGGCGGGCGTCGCAGAACGAGGCAACGTCGGTGCCTGTGACGTCCAGGACGCTCTTGCCCTGGGCCGCGCTGGCCGTGAAGAGCTCGAGCACCCCTTTGAGAAGGACGATGATGTCCGTGGCGTCGCCGCTGGCGAACTTCCACAGATAGGACTTCACCTCGTCGTAGACGACTCGGTAGTCGCGGGGCAGTGCGCTTGCACGCGCCTCCATCGCTTTCCACTCCTTCTTGTCGCCAAGGACCTTGGTCAAGAAGCTGCTCATGTCGGAACCCCTACGTTGAGTCGTTCGTCGGTGAGTGTCAGGAGGTCTTGCGGCGGTAGGTGCTCATCGCGAGCACATGGGCGGCGAGCAGTAGACCCACGCACCAGGCGATGGCGATCCAGCCGTCGTCGCCGACCGGTTGCTCGGCGTAGAGGCTGCGGAGGGTGTTCACGATCGCGGTGACGGGCTGGTGCTCGGCGAACCAGCGCACTGGACCCGGCATCCCGGAGGTGGGCACGAATGCCGAGCTGATGAACGGCAGGAATATCAGGGGGTAGGAGAACGCGCTCACCCCGTCCAGCGACTTCGCGGTCAGCCCGGGGATGACCGCCAGCCAGGTCAGCGCGAGTGTGAACAGCAGCAGGATCCCGAAGACTGCGAGCCAGGAGAGCACTCCAGCGCTGGAGCGGAAGCCCATCACGACCGCGACGAGCACCACCAGTGCGAGAGAGATCAGGTTCGCCGCTACCGAGGTCAGGACGTGTCCCCACAGCAGGGCAGACCTGGCGATCGGCATCGACTGGAACCGGTCGAAGATGCCGCTGGAGACGTCGGTGAAAAGCCGGAAGGCGGTGTAAGCGACACCGGAAGCGACGGTGATCAGCAGGATCCCCGGCAGCAGGTAGTCAACGTACTGCCCACCGCCGACGTCGATCGCGCCACCGAAGACGTAGACGAACAGCAGCAACATGGCGATCGGCGTGATCGCGGTCGTGATGATCGTGTCGGGGCTGCGAAGGACGTGACGCAAAGACCGTTTCAACAAGACGGTCGTGTCACGCAAGACGTAGCTGGCCATCACCGGGTCACCCGCGCGCTGGAGCCGCCGTCGTGGCCGACGACCGCGAGGAAGACGTCTTCGAGGCTCGGCTGCTTCTCGACGTGCTCCACCTCGGCCGGCGGGATCAGCTGCCTGAGTTCAGCGAGGGTGCCGTCGGCGATGATCCGCCCCTCGTGGAGGACCGCGATCCGGTCGGCGAGGTGCTCGGCCTCGTCGAGGTACTGGGTGGTCAGCAGCACCGTGGTGCCCCGGCCGGCGAGCTCTCTGACCGTTGTCCAGACCTCGATCCGTGACTGCGGATCGAGGCCCGTCGTCGGCTCATCGAGGAAGAGCACGGGCGGATCACCGATCAGGCTCATCGCGATGTCGAGGCGCCGACGCATACCGCCGGAGTAGGTCGCCACTCCGCGCCCGGCCGCATCGGTCAGCTCGAACCGGGCAAGCAGGTCGTCTGCGACAGCCCCTGGACGCTTGAGGTGTCGCAGCTCGGCAACGAGGACGAGGTTCTCCCGCCCGGTGAGCACCTCGTCGACTGCGGCGAACTGCCCGGTGAGGCTGATCGACTCTCGCACCCTCGCGGGTTGAGTGGCGACGTCGTAGCCGTCGACAGTTGCGGTTCCGCCGTCGGCCTTGAGCAGCGTGGACAAGATCCTCACCGCCGTGGTCTTGCCTGCCCCGTTGGAGCCCAACAAGGCGACGACCGCGCCCGAGGGAACGCCGAGATCCACGCCCGCGAGCACCGCGTGGTCGCCGTAGGACTTGGTGAGCCCGGCCATCTCAACAGCCAGTGTCGTGGTCATAGCGACACCTTCCAGCCATGACCCTGCGTCAAGGTCAAGCCCCGCCCCTCAGTGGCCATGACCGCAGCAGATGCACCTGGACGTCCTGGGCGAGGGCCTGCCGAGCGCCTACGCACCAGTCACGCTGGTGGAGTCCGGGCACGTGGAGATGCCTCAACCCCCGGCCAAGGAAGCGGCTCGTCTACGCCGATCCCGCAGAGCACCCGTTTCGCCCCATTGCAGGCGCCTGAGGCAGTGGTGCACCTTCACGGTCATGCCGCCGTCCGCGCTCGTTCCCGGACGCGAGGTGGCCCGCCGTACGGCCCCACGTCGGCGTCAGCGCCAGTAGTGCAGCGTGCTGCGCCGTTGCCCGTCGCTGACCGTGGAGCCGACGTTGTGAACCCGGCTGACCACCTCGCTGGCCATGTCCTCGGTGTCGGTGTCCGTGCCCTCGGCGTAGGCGGTGAGGTTCGTCCGAAGCAGGTGCACGTCGTCGGTGCCGTCGTGGAAGACGACATCGAGCACCACCGCGCCGTCCAGGAGGCGGTGGTAGCGGGTACCGAGCACCTTGGTCCGTGGCTCGTGCGCCACCTCGAGCAGCGCTTCGACTCGCCGGCGCACGGCTTCGACGTCGATCAAGAGTCCTCCTGCACCGCTCATCCGAGCATGACCACTTTGAACGATCGCATGGTCATGACGCGCCGTGCATCGCGGTCATGCCGTGCTCAGTGTGGTGCCCGCCGTCGCGGCACGCCTCGGTGCACCACACTGCACGCGTGCTCCGCCTCACCGTCTCCGCCCGCATGACGCCCGTCGTCCTGCTCTCCGGATGCGCGGCCAACGACGGCACAGCGGGAACGGGCCGCACCTCCACCCCGCCGCCTGACGCCGCCGACCAGGAGACCGCATCGATGACCACGCACCGCGTCCAACTGCCGCGCCGCTAGTGGACCGTCATCGATGGCACCCTCGACAACGAAGTCGACACCATCACGGTCGAGGGCGAGAGCGCTGCCGCTGCCCGCAGCTCGGCGATTCGCGGGGAAGGCTGGAACCAGCTACCGCCGGCTCCCGGAGGGCTCGATCCGGCCGGCCTCCAAGCACGGGCTCTGTCCGATGACCCGGTGTCGGTGGAGTTGACCGAGGCGCGGTGGAGGTACATCACCACGGCCCTGCGCACGCGGCACGAAGTCGGCCGTGCCGCGGGCACAGACCCTTCTGAGCTGATCGAGCTCGACATCACCGCGTTGATCGAGGACAGCCTCGGCTCCGCTTGAGGTCGGCTGTCGCGGCCACCGACACGACCACCTCGCGCTCATGTCGCGTCGTGGAGGTCGTCGGCTCCCCGGTACTCAGCGACGTGCCGGGAAGCTCATGTGGGTAACTCTCTCGCTGACGACGACACCGATCGGATCGGCCAGCGACAACGGGGTGTGGCGGTGGGTGAAGTACCTGCGGCCGTGACCGAGGAGGACCGGAACCAGATCGATGCGCACCTCATCGAGCAAACCGGCGGCGTGGACCTGCGTGGCGACCTCGCCGGCGGCCACCCCCACCACCCGCTCGCCGGCGATCGCGGTCGCCGCGGCCACCGCCTCCTCGAGGGTGCCGGCGAAGGTGAAGTCCTCGGAGCCCGGGTAGCTCCATCCGCTGGGGGGCTCGTGGGTGACGACCACGATCGGCACCCCCAGCGGATGGCGCCCGCGCCAGCCGTCGGTGAGGTCGAACTGACGCCGGCCCACGAGCAGGCACCCCAGGGACGCCACCCAGGCGCGCCAGTGCGCAGCGCTGGTGGGCGTCAGGTGGAACGGCGGCAGGTCGCCGGCGTTGGTGATCACGACATCACCGGCGGAGTACCAGTCGAAGAGGGGGCCGGGATCGTCGTTGGGCAGGGCGATGAAGCCGTCCAGGGACGTGGAGGCGGAGGAGACCAGTTGCGCCATGTCAGAACGGACCCGCTCAGCCCGGTCGACTCATCGCTGGAGGCCGCGGGTTCCTGGCCTCGCCAGGTCTGGCGCGCTGCGCATGTCGCTCGCTCATCCCGCTGTCGGGGGAGTCCATGACCGGTTACAGGAGTCGGACGTCGTAGTCGCTGAAGCGTCGATCGACGCTGAGCAGTCGCAGCCCTCGGCGGGCGGCCTGCGCGATGAGCATGCGGTCGAAGGGATCGTCGTGGTGGCGCGGCAAGGCGCCGGCGGCCAGGCCGTCGTCCACGGTGACCGGCAACTCGGTGAAGCCCTGCCGCTCCAACTCCTCGTGCAGACCGTCCGGGACGGTCAGCTTGCCCAGCGCAGCCTTGATCGACATCTCCCACGCCGAGGCCGCGGAGACGAACACCTCGTTCTCGCCGTCGGCCACGGCGGCTCGCATGCGCTCGGGCAGTCGTTCGTCGTCGCTCAGCCACCACAGCAGGACGTGGGTGTCGAGGAGGAAGGTCGTCACAGGTGCGGCTCGACGTCGTCGTGGAAGGCTGCCACCAGGTCCTCGGAGGTGTGGTCGAAGTCGGCGGCGATGACCACTCGCCCCTTCCACGCTCCGGGACGACGCGTTCCGCGCGAGCGGGCCGGTACCAGGCGAGCCACGGGCTTGCCGGAACGGGCGATCACCACGTCCTCGCCCCGCTCGACCGCTTCGAGCAGGCGCGACAGGTGCGTCTTCGCCTCGTGCACGTTCACCGTCTGCGTCATGACCCCACGGTAAGGACTAAGTCGGACTAAGTCCACTGCGTGGAAGCGGTGTTCGACAGCTGCTGCGACGTCACGGTCATCCCGCGTTGTGTGTGGTCGTCGGCGACCGACGACGACCTCACATGGTTCCTCTCTGTGTCGAGCGGGCCTCTTGCGGCGGGCCGACCGAGTGGAGATGCTGGTGCTGGCGGGCCCGGGAAGTGGCTCATCCGAGGAACCGACACCGGGGTCGCAGTCGGTCGCGCTGGAGTCAAGAGCCGCCCGCGCCTGCCCTCCCGGGCCCGTCATCGCCGCCTCGATCACCCACGGATCCTGCGCCGCCTCCGCCGGCAGCGGCCAGACCTGAGCGCCCGTCGAGGCGGCCTCCGATCCCGCAGGTCCCCGCTCAGGAACCGGCGGCGCCGGGTTCATCCGGTCATCAGCGTCGGCCACCATCTGGCGATAGACCACGTTGGACAACCGCCGCTTCAATGCCCGCAGCGCCTCCATCGACGACTTGCCCTCCCCGCGTTTGCGGTCGAAGAGCACCCGCCCCGCCGTGCCGGGCTGGCGCCGCTGGACGATCGCCATCGTGTGCAGCACCCGGTTCAGTCGCCGGTTGCCGGCGCGGGAGAGACGGTGGTGCTCGTTGTCGCCGCTGGAGGCATCGATCGGGGCGGTGCCGCTCCAGGATGCGAAGTGGTCCCGAGTCGGGAACCGGGCGATGTCCCCGACATCGCCCAACAACCACGCAGCACTCGAGGGGCCGATGCCGTAGAGATCCAGCAGGTGCGAACCGGAGTCGATCACCAGCTGCTGCAGCTGCCGGTCCGCGGCCTTGATCCTGGCTTGGATCGCGGCGAGCTCCTCCACCAACTCGCCCGCCAACTGTGCCCCCATCAGCGCCGCAGGGCCCGCCAGGGCCAGCCCATCCAACAGCTCCCTCGCGTGCGCGGCAGTGAGGAACCGCATCGCTCCACCACCGATCAGCTCACCCAGCAGGCGGTGGATCCGATCGACGATCTCGGTCTTGCGGACCCCCAGCTCGTCACGGCGATCAGCCAGCAACCGCAACGCCACCGTCTCGTCGTCGACGGTGACCACCCGCAGACCTGCGCTCCGCCTGCCGGTGGTTACTTCGCGTCGTTCGCGGTGTCGGGCGGCGACCGTGGCGATGGAGTGGGCGCCGTTGGCGCCTTCAACCGCCCACGTCCGGGCCGGCCACTGCCCGACGGCGGCGAGCATGGCACGGTAGCCGTCGGTGCCGGTGACGAAGCGCTGGCTCAGCAGGACGTGTTCCGCTTCGTCGACGACCTCGATCGTGGCGGAACGCTCGTGCGGATCCATCCCGATGGCCACCGCCGGGACCACTGCCCGAGGTGTTGTTGATTTTCGTGTCCTCATCGCTGCTCCCCGCCTCGTCCTGGCCCTTGATGGGGCGGGGTGGGCAGCACTACTTCGGGATGACCGAGCAGACCTCTCCTGAGCCACTCCCCGCCAGCGGTGCCCGACGCGGCGCAGACCATGTGAGAACCACACCGGTGGAGCTGATGGGCAGTCGATAAGGGAACGACACGTCGGGCACCTCGACACAGCCTGGCCGGGCTGTTGCCGTGAAAGAAGTGAACAAGTAGTCGATGTCCGCATCTTGCGTCCGCCGCTCCGGTGCCTGAAGCGTCACGGCTTTCATGCCGCTTCCTGATGAGTCAGGATGACGATCATGCCCCAGCGGTACCCCGCCGAGGTCCAGGACCGAGCGGTGCGGATGGTCCTGGACCACCAAGGCGACTACCCCTCCCTGCGCGCGGCGTGCGTAGCCATCAGCGAACGTCTCGGGGTCTCGCGCGCCAGCCTGCAGCGCTGGGTCGATCAAGCCCAAGTCGACGCCGGCACCAAGCCCGGGCTGAGCAGCGCCGAGGCCGAGGAGATCAAGGCACTGAAGGCGGAGAACAAGCGCCTGCGCGAAGCCAACGAGATCTTGCGCTCCGCCTCGATTTTCTTCGCGCGGGAGCTCGACCCGCGCCAGCGCTGATCATGCAGTTCATCGATCAAATGAGGGAACGAGGCTTCGCGGTCGAGTCGACCTGCGCCGTGCTCACCGAGCAGGGCTGTCCGGTCGCCGCGAGGACCTACCGGGCCTGGAAGCAGGGCCCGCCTCCCGCAGCACGCACGGTCTCCGACGCTCACGTCCTGAACGCTTTTGCGCACGACTGCTGGGCGGCCGGAGTCGCTGTACGGGCGACGCAAGATGGTCGCCCACCTGCGCCGGACGGGTCTGGCCGTGGCGCACTGCACCGTGGACCGGTTGATGCGGGCCGAGGGCATG